>JAISXC010000032.1 GCA_031270875.1 Desulfovibrio sp. | reverse complement strand
TATTTTCGTTGTGGCGCAACATAACTGCTTTTCAGCGTCACCAAATTGGGTGGCTTTTCCCACTGCTCGGCAAGGCATCTCTGTTGCCGTAGTAAGAAAAATTAGATGCGTCAGCCCTGACGGTATGACGCCCCTGATGTGGGCGGCGGTGTTTCTTTCATCGACGCGGAGTAACACGGGAAACAATAATCTATGAATAGAGGAGTGGTCATTGTGAAGAAGTTAGTTTCGTTTTTAGTGACAGCAGCAGTATTGGCAGTCGTGGTTTCCGCGTTTGACGCGCCGGTTTTCGCGGACGATGATGGCAGGCCGTCGAAAGGAGAGGTTGGGCGATGAAAAAAATGTTTAAAAAAACGGCGGCGCTGGTACTGGTATTATTGGCATTCGCGACGCCCGCCTCCGCTGGCGCCGGGGGCGAGGGCTACGAGACCGACGTGAAAGAGGAACGGGCGATCGTAGACGAGTGGGTCGCCCCCCACGCGAAGGGCAACCCGTCCTTCGCCTTCTATAAGAACCGTTCCGGATTCGCAAAGCTCAAGGCGGACAATGAAGCCTGGACGCATTTCCGGTTCTTTTACGACTCCCAAAAATCCGAGTACCTGCTCTCCTCCGGGACTTACGACGAAAGGATAGGGACGGCGCGGATAATCCGGGCGAAGGGGGAGCCGGACAGGCTGGCGGTCAGAGGCGAATTTATCGACCACGCGGACAGGTTGGTCAAGTTCGATTACGAACTCGTCCGCGCCGCCGACGCCAGGAAAGCGGGCGCGTCCCTCCCCGCCGGGGAATATTCCATCCTCAAGCCCGAGCCCCATTGGATGCTCGGCGACTGGTCGGCGGGTTCCGGAGATCCCATGACGGTAAATGTCAGAGGCTACGGCGGAACCGTGTCGCTCTTCAGTATGTCGGTTCCGGGCGGCTGGGACGCGGGCGGCGATATCAATTTATCCGCCAAACTCCGGTGGGACGCCGGGAGAAAAGCGTTCGAGATATGGACGGGGAGTGTCTTCAGCCGCGAGGGCCGCATCGTCGTATCAGACCAGAGGAAATGGGGCTATGTATGGCCGTCCTCCGGGAAAGACGCGTCCTCCGAAACGCTGCGGATCGAATTCAACAGCCACGGCCAAACCTTCAGGGCGGTGCTGAAAAAGGAGAAAAAGACGCTTGCCGCGCTTCCGGAAGAGACGCTGCAAAAGCTGCGCGGGACGTGGGTCTCCCAGTCCGGTATGATCATGAAAATCGTCCTCGGCAAGTCGGAGTATGAAAGTAAAATCTATATTGGCGATATGTTGTGGCGGTTAGTCACGCCCCAATGGGACACGGAAGTTTCCAAAATCGTGTTTTTCTGCGCCGAGCCCGCCTGGAAGGGAGAGCCGGTCAAAGGTCCCGACGGGGTGATTTACGGGAAAGACCGCGACTTTCGGCTCTGCACCGCCGAGCTGTCGAAGGACGGGAAGACGCTTACCCTTGCCGGTGTACACGGTTTCAACTCTTTCAAAATGCCCCACAACGACATGACGAAGAGCGGGAAACCCGTTCCGTTCACCTCCGTTCTGGTGAAAGGCAATAAAAAATCTCAGCCGCGCGGCGATTATACGGACGCGGCTCCGGCCAGACGCAGATAGCGGCGCGGTAAAGAAATCTGAGTGAGCGAGGATTTCAGTGACATCGCCGGCTCAATCAGGGTTGAGCGGATGTGAGCGAAATACGGCGCGCGCGTGACCGCCGGCGGGTATATTTACTGGTCGCGGAATTTCATCGGAAAATAACCCAACGCCAAGCAGGGAGTGGATTGAGGATGCGATCGCAAAAACGGGCGACATGCCGGCGGTTCCGGTATGTCGCCCATTTTTGCGTGATACCCGGCGGAGTTACGGCAGAAAGAGCGCCTCAAACTGCCCGTTTGCAATCCGAACTCTCACGCCGGTGTCTTCGGGAGACTCGCCTTCCGCCTTCGCCTTTTCAAAGGCTTCCTCTCGCACCCAGATGATTTCCGCCTCCAGCAGCGTTCCTTTTTCAAGCACGGCGGTCAGGTGTTCCTGCACCGCATCCTGGTCGCCGTATTTGTCGCCGCCGCCTTCCAGGAAATTGATCTCCTTGTCGTCGCCGTCGCCCAGTCCGTTGCATCGGAATATCGCGGGCCGATAGCCGTCTACCCGCAGGTCGCTCATGAGGGCGTCCACCGCAACGGGAGCTTCACCCTTGGGCAGGGGCACGGTGACGGTGACGGCAATGCCCGCGTCCGGCTCGTCAAGATCAACCGGGGTTGCGTCGGCATACCCGGCGTAATCCGATGTCCAGAATACGGGAAAATACAGCGTGGTGCGCTCGCCAAAGGTTTCCGTGAACAGGATGGCGTCCAGATTCGTTGCCGCCGGTTCCGCGTCCGCCGCGGTCTCGGCGACCAGGGTTCGCACCTCTTCCATCGTTGCGGCGTCACTCAGGAAGTCCCGGTCCACGGCATAGGGACGGTTTTCCGGGGTGAGGTATTTACGCTCGGAGCCGGCGGCGCTTTTTGCCGCGTCATCCTCCCGTTTCAGGCGGGGAACGCCGTCTTCATATGCCACTTCAAGCCGCATGGCCGGTTCGGGGGCAAGCCCGGAAAGATCCGTGAACTCATAGGACGACAGCGGCAGGAGCAGAATTATCCGCGTCGGCAGCGTAACGCCCTGAACGCCGAGGCGGTATTCGCCGTTCGGCGGAAGAACGATGCTCGACGAGGTGGGGCGTATCTTGCCATACGGCGTATCGTACAGGATTTTTACGGCGGTAATCGGTTCGCCAAGGCCGTTGACAAAGGTAATGTCGCACCGGCCGGATGCCCGCGCCGCGTGCGCGCCGCAAACAAGCGTTATCAGGCAGGCCGCGGCCAGCAAGGCGTATTTGTTTCTGCGCATGGAAATTCTCCGGGGAATAAACCCGTCGGCGGGGCATCTCCGCCGACGGGTTACGCTAAGGGACATCTTTTTCATACGAATAGTCACGCGCATCGTCTCTCCTTGTTTGAAAAACGGACGTCGCGGGCGCTCTACCCGAAGGCCGCGCCTTCCTTGCGCTTGATGACCAGGACGGCCACGGAGTTGTCGAGGTCAAGCTCCAACGTGACGGTAAAGGACCCGCTGCCGAAAAGGATGCGCACATCGCCGCCGTCTCCGCCGGCCGCCTTGGCCATGTACTTGTCCATGGCCTCCCATTTGGCGTCCCCGTCCATCGCGCCGTCCAGTTTTGCCGTCTGGTCGTCGAGCGTGAAGGCCGCCGGAACGCAGCCGAAACCCTTCAGGCCTTCGAAAATCGCCGCAACAACGGCGTTGCCGAAGTATGCTTTCAGGCTGATCGCCGCCGCGAGCTGCTTGCCCTCCACAAGCTCCTTAAAGACCAGACCCTCGTCATGCATGTTCCAGGACTGGTCCGCGAAGGACACGGCAAATTCCGTGTTTTCCTTCGGGTCAACGTCGGGCACCGCGATCTCCTTCCACTTGGCCTCGTCCATCCCGAATTCCATGGCCTGGACCAGCATGCCGAGCGGCACCCCGGCCGGGGACACGTAGCTTTCTCCGTCCGAAGTGATCAGGAGGGAGGGGTATTCGTCCGTCTCGGGGCGGTACTCCTCCATGGAAAAGACCATTTCCGAAGCCGCTCCGGGCTCCGGCTCGTGGTAAAACTGCCAGCCCTTGCCGCCCAAAAGGACCGCGATACGGTTGCATTCGTTTTCCGGAAATTTATTCGGCGAGACCTTGACGGACGCGCCTCCGTCAAGTTCGCCGGCAACCTGCTTTGTCGCGCCCTGATCGTCGACGCAGTAGATCCCCTCGAAATCTTCCTCCGTCTGGTTTTTGAGCACGATCCCGGCAGCCGGGCAAACCTGCGCCGATGCCGCGAGCAGAACCATTGCCGCCACAAGGCAGACGAGTCGGCGTTTTCCTTGCATCATATTCTTTCTCCTCGGTGGTAAAAAATTATGGAAGTTTCACGGTCACAGCGTTCACTGCTTGTTCACGGGGAAGGTTTGCAAGTTCGAAGCCAGCGGGCGGCGGCGTATCGCGCGTCCACAGCACGTCCACGGCACGCGCTTTTACGCGGAATCCTGAGGAAAAACGGGAGAAAGCATGTGCCAAAATAATGGGCATAGTCATCTGCCCGCCAATTATTTCCACTATTTGAGCAACTGGAGCGTTTCACACGTGAAATACTCCGCGAGGATTTGCTTCAAATCCTTGCCGCCAGATGCTTGCAGAGCGGCTTTGGCACACGTTGTGCAAATTTACCGGACATCCGGCCCGGGCATTGGGCCGGGCATTGAGAAAGACCCGCCATGGCCGGAGACATGAGGAAAAACGTTTTTCCTTCCTCTTGCCGTCGGCGGCGTGCCGACGAAAAAGGAATACCGCTGATGAGACCCCTGAAAATTCTCTGCACGATTCTCGTTTGCTGCGCGGCGGCATATTATGGGTTGGTTCTTCTCCTTGTGGGAGGCGTTGATTGAGCAGGCCGCAATGTCGTCCATGCGGCACACGCAGAGTATCTACCCCAGGTTCGCTGACAGAAAGAGAAAATGGCACAGCATAAGAAATGATACCACAGCATATCCTTTCAGGCTTCGGATAAAAGACCACGGTATGGTGATGGCTCCCATAATAAGAAGATAGGCGACGGTGGGCAGTTCCATGGCGTCTGCGGTCGTGCCCGCTTTTATGCCGTCCGGCAGCTCACTCAGGGTGTAGACGGCGCTGAGCAAAAAGACCGCTATTACTGCATAGGGAAAATAATGGATTGTTTTACCGGCAACTCTGCCGGTGGCGCGGGATGTCTTATGCAGGAGTTTTTCCGCGACGGAAGTGCCCGCGGCGGCGGCCACGGTTGCGACCCGTTCGGCGACGGCGTCCATACTCCGATCAGATTGCATGCCGTTTGTATCCAGGCCGCCCTGGGGTTTGAAATACATGACGTCAAAAAAACCCGTGACCAGGGCAATGTCGCGTTCCAAAAGTTTTCGTTCTTCCAGCAGCGTTCTTTTGTGTGATGCGTCAAAGGTTTCGCGCGTAAGCTCCATAAAGGCGTACATCGTATTTTCATGGAAGTGGAAGGCCGAGGGGACATCCAGCGCCTTACTGAAAAAGAAGATCCCCTCTATCATTTGCGGCGTAAGTACCGCCATGGCGTCCAGGGGGTCTTCCGCGTAAACCTCGAAAAGTCTGTTGAACTCGTCAAGTTCCGTTTCCACTTTTTGCCACCCGCCGTCAGACGCGGTAACCTTTGCCGCGCCAAAATCCCGCTTCACAACGTGAACTGTTCCCCTGAACCGGCCAGCAAAAGCAAATTGCATGGCCCTGCCTTTGAATATGTCGCGCCACCGCGTCTCTGTCCTGATGTGTCCCTTGCTATCCGTCACAGTGACTCGGTACCGCTCGCGTACGCTCATATCGCATTGGGAAAAATGAATCCCCTTGTAGTCGGCAGTGATCAGGTCGTTGCCGCCGATGCTGTCCGCGTTCCTGAAAAAGTCCAGGTTTGCGATGGCTTCCCTGTCGAGCATGCCCTCGGGGTCATAGTGCAGATTGTCCAAAACTTTCGCCAACTCGACCTTGACCAGATCTTCTTTGAAACGTTCATTATACTGGCGTGTTATCACCAGGGACCACACCAGAAAGAGGCAGAACACGCCCCCTCCCGCAAAGGGCAGCAACTGCGGGGGCAGTTCGAGGTATACTCCCACGACAATTGTGGCGACTCCCAGAACAACGCCCGCAATTTTGAGCAGTTTCGCCTTGAGGCGCTGTCGTTCCATTGCCATCAGCGCTTCGTTGCCGCTGGACGCCTTGTAGCTCTTCGCGTCGCGCCACACCCCCCGCAGTATGAAGAATACCTTGACGGCTATGCCCAGAATAACGGCGGAAAATATCAGCAAAAGAATTTCCATAAAATTCATTGCACATTCCTTTCTGATGAGTGTGTAAAACGTACGGAATCATACCCCTGCCCAGGGAGGCCGGGGATTTAGGAATTACTGCGTTCAGCCCTTGGTCGACCTTCCGATTTTGCAAATTCAGCGCCACTGCCTCAAGGGACTTCTGGCATAGGGGACATCTCCCTTGCCCGATGAGAGGCGAAGCGCTCGAGGATGTTCATTGGACAAAAAATGGGCATGGGCGACAACACATGCCAAATATTTGGGCGGCTCCCGGGAGAGGGAGGCCGCCAGGGCGGGCACGGCGGCGGTCTTTTCGTGCATGGCGGCGGCGCTTGGGCTGACGGTATATTTTTTGCTGTTTCAAGGTCAGGGAATACAAACCTCAAGCCGGGCTGTTAAGGAGAATTCGCATGAAGACTGTTTTGGGCATTGCGGCGGCGACGCTTGTTTTGGCTTGCGCGGGCATGGCTTGCGCGG
>JAISXC010000014.1 GCA_031270875.1 Desulfovibrio sp. | reverse complement strand
GAAGTGCCGTTGATCTGTCCCGCAAGCCAGAGACCGGGGATCTCTTTGCTCTCCAGCGTGGGCCTGAGCTGTATGGGGTCGGCGTAATCGTACTCGATGGCATAGCCCGGGCGCACCATGACGCAGCGCTCAAGCCCGGCGATGGAGCGCAGCAGGGCTTGCTGCGCATCCAGCGGCAGGGAGGTGGGAATGCCGTTTGCATAGATTTCCGCGCTCTCCAGCCCTTCCGGTTCCAGAAATATCTGGTGGCGCTCCCTGTCGGGAAAGCGGGCGACCTTGTCTTCAATGGAAGGACAGTAACGCGCGCCCGTGCCTTTGATGACGCCTGTAAACAGCGGCGATCTGTCAAAGGCCTCCCTGATGATTTGGTGAGTCGCCGGGTTTGTCCAGGTGGCATGGCAGGATATTTGCGCGAGGCCGGGACCGGGACCGCGAAAGCTGAAACGCGGCGGGGGGCTGTCTCCCGGCTGTTCCCGCAGGCGTGAAAAGTCTATGGAGGATCGCAAAACACGCGGCGTGGTCCCGGTTTTCAACCGCCCAAGGGCAAAGCCCAGTTCCCGCAGGCTGTGGGAGAGGCCGATGGCGGGCGCGTCTCCGAGGCGCCCGCCGGGACTGCTGTTAAGGCCGATATGAATGCGGCCGTCCAAAAAAGTGCCGGTGGTCAGCAGCACATGCCGGGCGGCGAAGGCGAGCCCCTGCGAGGTGAGCACGCCCGTGCCGCGGCGGCCGTTGTGGATGACGGATGTCACGGTGTCCTGCCAGACCCGCAGCCCGGGAGTGGAAAAAAGGGTTTTCCTCACCGCCCGCTGATAGGCATCCCTGTCGATCTGCGCCCGCGTGGCGCGCACAGCCGGCCCTTTGCTCCGGTTCAGCGTGCGGAACTGTATGCCCGCCGCATCGGCCCACAGGCCCATCATGCCGCCGAGGGCGTCAATCTCCCGCGTGATGTGTCCTTTGGCAAGCCCGCCGATGGCTGGATTGCAGGAAAGATAGCCCAGGCGATCAACATTGCCGGTGATCAGCAGGACGCTGTGCCCAAGTTTGGCCAAGGCGACAGCGGCTTCACACCCGGCATGGCCGCCGCCCGCGATGATGCAGCCAAAAGCGGCGTCGGGCATGCGCGACCTGAATAAAGGCGGTGGCCGCCTTAACGGCCCTTGGCGGCGCGCTTGGAAGCCTTCAGGGGGTTCACCCTGGCCGCCGCCGCCGCCTGCGCCTTGATGTGGGTGGCAAAGTTGCAGTGCCCTCCGGCCCACTTGCCGCCGGGGTTGGCATAGCTGGAGCAGAACTCCTGCTCTTCAAACTGGCGCACGCGCTCACAGCCGGAGCACTGTTCCACAACCGGAGAAAGAAGAAAGCCGTTCAGGGTGACGCCATCAGGGCTTTTGGCGGCGTTCTGCAAAACACTCATATACATACCTCGCGGATTTGCTTTAATTCGGGAGAAGCAGTATAGTCGTTGAGCCGCGCATGTCAAGCATAATTGCCGTTTTACGCGGCCGGATGCGATTTTGCCCCGGAACCTGAATATAACGCGGCAAAACGGGCGGACTTTCGGATATGGAAGAACTGACTTCGGGCGCCGCTCTTTTTTTGCTTGCCGCCGCCTTCGCCGCCGGATTTGTTGACAGCATCGCCGGCGGCGGCGGGCTTGTCAGCCTGCCCGCCCTGCTTGTGGCCGGCGTACCGCCGCATTTGTCCCTGGGAACAAACAAGTGCATGTCCACCTGCGGCACCGCTTTTTCCCTTCTTTTCTATGCCCGCGGCAAATCCGTGAATTGGGGCGTCGCCGCGAAGGGCGTTCCCTTCGCCCTGCTTGGCGCGTACGCGGGCAGCCGGGCCGTGCTTCTGCTCCATCCCGAACTGCTTGCCAAAATCATTATTTTCGCCTTGCCGTTCGCCGCTGTGCTGACTTTTGTCCGCAGGAGGGAGCGCAGGCGATTGCCTTCCCCTGGCCGCGCCGCGATCTGGGCGCGCATTGCGCCGATGTGCTTCGGAATCGGCTTTTATGACGGTTTTCTGGGGCCGGGCACGGGAACTTTTTTGCTGTTGGGTTTGCATTTTCTGCTCAAAATGGATCTTGTCGGAGCCAGCGGCACCACCAAGGCCTTCAATCTGGCTTCCAACGCCGGCGGGCTGGCCGGTTTTCTTTTGAGCGGGAGCGTTGTCTTTGCCCTAGGCGCGCTTATGGCCACGTCCAATATCGCGGGCAATATTCTCGGAAGCCGCATGGCTATGGCCAAAGGCCCGGAGATTGTGCGCAGAATGCTGCTGGTCTCCCTTTCCCTGCTGCTGGTCACGCTGATTGTCCGCTATTTTTAGAGAAAGGCCGAAGCAATGCCGAGTGGGCATTGCCGACATCACGAGTCCGCATGGCGATTTTTTTTCTGCCAGGGTTTCAGGACGGAAACAGCCGTCATAAACACTATCGTCAGAATCAGTACCAGGCCGCCGAGCAGGGTGCCGAGACGGTTGGCGACGTAAGTCGGATCGCTCAACGCGGCAAGTCCCATGTTGCCGGAGATCGACGGCTGGTCGTTGACCGGAGGCCCGAGAATGAAAGTACCGATCAGGATGCAGGCCACTGTCAGTACCCACTTTACCGTTATCCACCGATGTCTGAAAAATCCCCAGGGAGTCAGCCAAGAGATCAAAAAACCGCTTGCCAGACAACCCATTGCAGCGGGAATAATGATGTAGTCGTCTACAAACATGCGGGCCAGATCATAGCCGTACAGCTGCTGACCGCTTTCCGCAGGCCCCAGGGCCAGCACCATGAGATTCAATGTCACGGCGCCGCCAACCCATAATCCCGCTAGGAAAAGATGGCATGTTTTCAAAGCCATTCGGCCTCGCATTCCAAGCTTTTTCACAATACTGCCTCATTTTTGTATTACGTTTGCAAAAGAAACAATATTGTTACTATATATGATCATGAGGAAAAATGCAAGTTCTTTTTTCTGACTATGTTGTTCAGAGTAATTTTGCTCTGAATTTTCTCAGACGCCAATGCGCACTAACGTAATTTAAATGACAATTTCGAACTTTTGTCATGTGTAAATAGCGACATAAAGACGTACAGGAGCTTTTGTCTCCGCCAGACTTTTGTCGATAAGCCAGCGTCATTGTTGGGGACGGGCACGGCGCATCGCGGTGGCGCGACAGACGAAGGAACGTAGCTTGAACGCGGATTATTCCTCCCGGTCCAGCACGCGCAGGGA
>JAISXC010000002.1 GCA_031270875.1 Desulfovibrio sp. | reverse complement strand
AGAAAATCCTTCACCTTGTCGTACACAGCGGGAAAGAACACCACCTCGGCATGCCCCGTCATGTCCTCCACGCTGACAAAAGCCATGGGAGCCCCCCTTGCCTTTGTGACGACCTTCTTTACGCCCACCACCTCCACGGCGCAGGCGACCTCCGCGCCGGGGAATTTTTCCCGCGCCTCTTCCAGGGTGGTAAGCCCGATCCGCCGTATTTCATGGCTGTACGGCTGCAGGGGATGCCCGCTGACAAAAAAGCCCAGGACCTCTTTTTCGGCCTTGAGGCGCATATCGTCATCCCATTCGCCAAGGGTCGCTTCCGGGCAGTCAATGCCTATGCCCGGCAGCGGGGCGGCTTCCCTGACCGGGACAACGCCGAACAGGGACATCTGGTTGGATTTCCGCTCACCGCTTTTTTTCTGGGCCCGGGCCACGACCATGTCCAGCGCGGCCAGCATCCCCGCCCGACTGGCGCCGAAGCAGTCGCACGCGCCGCTCTTGACGAGGGATTCCAGCACCCTTTTGGTGATTTTGCGCAGGCTGACGCGGCAGCAGAGATCATACAGCGAGGCGTATCCGTTCTCGCCGCGGGCCTCCACGATTTCCCTGATGGCTTCCTCCCCGGCCCCCTTGACGCCCCCGAGCCCGAAGACGATCCCGCCCTCAACGGCGGCGAATTCCCCCCGGCTTGCGTTGACCGAGGGGGCAAGCACGTCAATATTCATTTCCTTGCAGCAGGAGATGTACTTGAGCAGCTTTTCCTGGTTGTGCATTTCCGAAGTGAGAAGGGCGGCCATGAATTCGGCCTTGAAATGGGCCTTCAGCCAGGCCGTGTGGTAGGAGATGAGGGCATAGGCGGCCGAATGCGACTTGTTGAAACCGTACTCCGCGAACAGCGCCATCAGGTCGAATATCTCGTTGGCCTTGTCCTCGCCGATGTTGTTCCGCTTCGCCCCCTCAACAAACCTCGCCCGTTCCCTGGCCATGAGTTCGGGCTTTTTCTTGCCCATGGCCCGGCGCAGAATGTCGGCCCCGCCCAGGGTGTAGCCCGCGACAATCTGGCTGATCTGCATGACCTGCTCCTGGTACACAATGACGCCGTAGGTGTCTTTCAGGCAGTCCCTGAGCAGATCGTGCGGGTATTCCACCGGCGTCAGGCCCTGCTTGCGCTGGATGAAATCCTTCACCATGCCCGATCCCAGCGGGCCGGGCCTGTACAGGGCGCACATGGCGATGATGTCCTCAAAGCAGGTGGGCCTGAGCTGGCGCAGGTATTCGCGCAGGCCGGAGCTTTCCATCTGGAACACGCCGTCGGTATCCCCGCGCGAATACAGCTCGTAGGTCGCCGGATCGTCCAGGGGCAGAGCGTCCATGTCCGGCGGCGTCTTGCCCCGGGCGCGGATGTTGCGCAGGGTGTCGTCAATGAGAGTTATGGTCTTGAGGCCCAGAAAGTCAAATTTGACAAGACCCACCTCCTCCACCGTGGGCCCGTCGAACTGGGTCACCAGTTCGTCGCGCTGCCCCCTGTACAGCGGCAGGTACTCCACCATGGCCCTGTCCGAAATCACGAGTCCCGCGGCATGGGTGGAGGCGTGCCGGCAAAGCCCCTCCAGCCGCAGGGATATGTCGATGAGTTTTTGCACCCGCTGGTCGGACTCGTACAGTTTTTTCAGTTCCGGTTCGCGCTCCAGCGCTCTTTTGAGCGTAATGTCCAGCGTCCCGGGGATCAGTTTGGCCAGGCGGTCGGTTTCGGCATAACTCATGCCCATGGCCCGGCCCACGTCCTTCACCACGGCCCTGGCCTTCATGGTGCCGAAGGTGGTTATCTGGGCCACGGCGTCCTCGCCGTACATTTCCACCATGTGGCGTATCACTTCGCCGCGGCGGCGCTCGCAGAAGTCCACGTCGATGTCGGGCAGGGAAACGCGCTCGCCGTTGAGAAAACGCTCAAAAAGCAAATTGTAGGGCAGCGGGTCGATATTTGTGATGCGCAGCGCCCAGGCCGCAAGCGAGCCGGCCGCCGAGCCGCGCCCCGGCCCCACGGGCACGCCGTGCTCCTTGGCCCAGTTGATGAATTCCTGCACGATGAGAAAATAGCCGGCATAGCCCTCGCGCAGGATGACCTCAAGCTCGCGTTCCAGACGCGCGCGGTAGACATCGCGGTCCAGGCTCCCCGGCCCCGGATGCGCCTCAAAGCGCATTTCAAGCCCGTCCGTGGCCAGACGGCGCAGCTCCGACTCGGCGCTGGCGCCGTCCGGCAATTTGTACACGGGGAAATAATGCCTGCCGAGGTCAAGCTCCACGCGGCACATTTCGGCTATGCGCGCGGAGTTCGCCAGCGCCTCCGGCAGGGCGGAAAAGGCTGCCTCCATCTCCTCCGCGGACTTGTAATACAGCTCGCGGCTTTCAAAACGCAGGCGTCCGGGGTCGTCCAGCGTGGTTTTGCTCTGCACGCACAAAAGCAGATCGTGGGCTTCGGCGTCATCGGCGTCGAGATAGTGGCAGTCGTTGGTGGCCACGACGGGCAGGCGCGTTTTTTCCGCCAGTTCCAGAAGCCCGGCATTGACCTTTTCCTGGACGGCGAGGCCGTTGGACTGCACTTCCAGATAAAAGCGGCCGGGGTAGATGTCCGCATATTCCCGCGCCAGCCTGATGGCCTCGTCCATGTCGCCCGCCCTCACGGCGCGCGGCACCTCCCCGGAGATGCAGGCGGAAAGGCAAACCAGCCCTTCCGCGTATTGGCGCAGCAGTTTCCTGTCAACCCGCGGCTTGTAGTAAAAGCCGTCCAGAGCACCGCGCGTGACCAGTTTGATCAGATTGTGGTAGCCGTCCCTGTTCTGGGCCAGAAGGATCAGGTGAAAGCGTCTGCGCGCGTGCTCCGAAACCTTGTCGGCATGGTCCCGGCAGACGTAGGCCTCGCAGCCGATGACGGGCCTGAGGCCGAATTCCCGGCAGCATTTGTAAAAACGCACCGCGCCGTACAGGTTGCCGTGATCGGTGATGGCGCAGGCGCCCATGCCGTGATCCTTGGTCCGGGCGCAAAGATCCTTCAGGCGTATGGCCCCGTCCAGCAGGCTGTATTCCGTATGGCAGTGAAGATGGACAAAATCGGACATGGGGGCAGTATAGCGGGCAAGGTCCGAAAACTCAAGACGGGAAATCAGCCGGAAAAAAAATCCTCTTGCCTTTTCGGCCGTTCTCCTCCAGACTTTCCGCAAGGCAGTGGAATGTAAAAAGCAAGTCCCGGAATACCGGCGAAAAAATCCGTCATGCCCGCAAAGCGATGACGGATGTCCGCGGGGCCGTCGCGCGTCGGAAAAGCTTGGCGGATTTTCACCCAAGGAGCGTGGGGCATGTCCATTCGCCTGAAAGTGTTTCTCATCATCATCTCCATTGTGGCCGTCATCACCGCGACCACGATGGGGACAGGCCTTTTTTTCATCAACATCACCCTTGAGAAAACGGTCG
>JAISXC010000294.1 GCA_031270875.1 Desulfovibrio sp. | reverse complement strand
CACATCCGCTGGATTTATGACGAGTTCAAAATATCCATCTGGATGATAGAGCATCAGATGAAAGTTGTCATGGCCCTGTGCCAGCGGCTGGCCGTCATGGATTTCGGCTGCACGATCGCCGAGGGGACGCCGGAGGAAATCCGGCGTGACCCCCAGGTCATCAGGGCCTATCTGGGCGACGGGGTGCTCTGATGCTGCGCGTCAGCAACCTGAAGGCGGCCTACGGGAAGATTGAGGCCCTGCACGGCGTGTCCTTTCATGTGGAGAAAGGGGAAATCGTTACGCTTATCGGCGCGAACGGCGCGGGCAAATCCACCACGCTCAAGGCCCTGATGCGTCTGACCCCGCCGGAGTCTCCATCCGTCACGGCCGGCGATATGGAGTTCAACGGCGTTTCCATTCTCGGAATGGACGCGCACCGCATCGTCTCTGACCTCAAAATGACTCTTGTGCCGGAAGGCCGCCACATTTTCGGCAATCTCACAGTTGTTGAAAATTTGCAGCTTGCCGCGTGGACGCGAAAAAATGAAAATATCGACAAGGAAATCCACTATATTTTCGACATGTTTCCCCGTCTTGCGGAACGGGCGCGGCAGCGCAGCGACACGCTTTCCGGCGGAGAGCAGCAGATGCTCGCCGTGGGGCGCGCCCTGATGACCAAATGTTCCGTGCTGCTGCTGGACGAGCCTTCCATGGGCCTGGCCCCGCTTATAATGTATGATATGTTCCGTACGCTGAAAAGGCTTAACGCCGACGGGTTGACGATAATTGTGGTGGAGCAGAACGCCCGTCTGGCTCTGCAGGTGGCCGACAGGGGGTATGTGCTGGATACCGGCGAGATTGTCGCCGAAGGCCCGGCCGAAGATCTTTTGCGGAAGCCGGAGATCAAGGCCGCTTATCTTGGCGGATAAATCCTTCAGCCGCCTTCCGGAGCAGATTACGCTTGAGATGCGCTTTTAACGGCGGACAAAGCCCGCCTGAGCGCATCTCGCGGCAAGGATTTGCAGGCAATCCTTGCGGGCGAATTGCGCATTTTTAATGGCAATCCACTCTAAACTTTTCCGGAATTTATCCGATAGAATCGGAACATTCCAGTTTTCAGGACGGCTAAGGAGCGCGGACATGGTGGATCAGATCGGACCGATTACCGGTGCAAATATCGTGTTGGGCATGCTGGGACGCAAACTGGCCGGCGGCCAGGAACTGACCATGGCGGAAACCCTGATGGCCTTTACGGAAATGGCCAAAACCAGAATGAACTATTACGGCCCGTCTCCGGCGAATATGCAGATCAAGCCCGTCCCCCTGCCGGAAGATGTTCGCGGAGTACTGGCCAACTACACGGGGATTTGACCTTGTTCGCATCCATTGACGACATAACGGTGCACTACGAGGAAGACGGACGGACGCTCGTCAGCGAGACCGACAAGGTCATTCTCAGCCGGGGGGCATGGACGACGATTCTCTTTCGCTATCGGGAATGGCGTCCGGAAAGCGATGACTACGGACCGGACAAATACGTTATCGCGCGTTACAGGAAGACCGGAGGAGAATACCGCAGGCAGTCCAGGTTCACCATTTCCAGCGTGGAGCAGGCCCGTAAAATTGTGGACGCCCTCCGGGGCTGGATAGAGAATTGACGGCGCCGGATTGCCCGGAAAAAGCCGGAGGATTCAGCCTCGTTGGAAAAACCGGAACCGCAGAGCCTTCCCCTCGCCCCCGGCGTTTATCTGTACAAGGACGAGTGCGGCCGCGTCATCTACGTGGGCAAGGGGCGCGTATTGCGCCGCCGCGTTCTCTCCTATTTTCACGTCGAGCGTCAGACGGCGAAAACCCGGGCCATGCTGGGTCATGCGCGCGGTCTGGACATTATCGCCACCACCACGGAAAAGGAAGCCCTGCTTCTTGAGGCGAGCCTCATCAAAAAACACCGTCCGCGCTACAACATCGTCCTGCGCGACGACAAGCAGTACGTCCTTTTCCGGCTCAACATGAAACACCCCTTCCCGCGCCTGGAAATCGTGCGCAAGGCGCGCCGTGACGGCGCGCGTCTGTTCGGCCCTTTCACCTCAGCCCTTTCGGCCCGCGAAACCTGGAAACTTCTGCACAAGGCCTTCGGTCTGCGCCGCTGCTCGGACAGGGCCATGAAAAACCGTGTGCGGCCCTGCCTGTACCATCACATGGGCCAATGCCCCGCTCCCTGCATGGGGCTGATATCCCCCGAGGATTATCAACAGACGGTGCGCAAGGTCTGTGAATTGCTGGAAGGCCGCGCGGAAGCGCTGCTCTCGCGTCTGCGCGAGGATATGGGGAGCGCCGCCGAGGTTCTGGAATTTGAAAAAGCGGCGCTCCTGAGGGATCAGATTCAGGCCGTGGAGCGTACGGTGGAGCGCCAGGCCGCCATTATTCCCGGCGGAGGCGACATGGACGCGGTGGGGCTGTTTCCTTCGGAAAAAGGGCTTGCCGTCGGCATTGCCTTTGTGCGGGGCGGCGCGGTGACGGACGGCAGGGGGTATTATTTCAGCGGCCTTGATTTTGAGGACGCGCCGGAGTTGCTCTGGTCTTTCATAAGCCAGTTTTACGCGACGTTTCCTCCGCCCGAGCGGGTGCTTTTGCCCTGGTTTCCGCCGTCGGACGCGGCTGAGGATCCCGTGTCGGAACGGGAGATAATGGAGGAGGCGCTGAGCGAAAAGCGGGGCGGCGCGGTGCGCATTGTGGCGCCGCAGAACGCGCGGGACAACCGGCTTGTGGATATTGCCGCGGCCAACGCGCGGGAAGAGGCCCGTCTCAGGCAAAAATGCTCCCTCACGGACATGCTTGCCCAAGAGCTGCATTTGCCGGCTCCTCCCCGGCGTATCGAATGCGTGGACATTTCCCATACCGGAGGGCGCGAAACCAGGGCGGGGCTTGTCGTTTTCGAGGATGAGCGGCCGGTGCCGGGGCAGTACCGCGTTTATGCCGCGCCTGACAGCGGGGATGACTATGCCGCTCTGTACGCCTGGACAGAACGGCGGCTCAAAAGCGGCCCGCCCTGGCCGGAACTTCTGCTGGTCGACGGCGGGCGCGGCCAGCTTGCCGCCGTGCAGCGGGCGCTGTCCGCGGCGGAAGGGGAATCCCTTTTTCCGGTGGCGGCCATTGCAAAGGCCAGAGACGGGGAGGGCAGGGCTGATCGGCGGGCCGGCAATGTGGGCGACAGAATTTTTATCCCCGGCCGGGCCAATCCACTGCCCCTGCGCGAGGGTGCTCCGGAACTGCTTTTTTTACAGCACATCCGCGATACGGCGCACCGTTTTGTCATAGGCCGGCACCGCAGGGCCCACCGCAGCACAGCGCTCGCCGGCGAACTCATGCGTCTGCCCGGCATAGGCCCGGCCACGGCGCGCCTGCTGTGGGAGAAATTCGCGAATATTGAGGCCATGCGCGCCGCCAGCGTGGAAGAACTGCTGACGGTGCCCGGCATCGGCAGGGCAAGGGCCGGAGAACTGCTGAAAAAGCTCGGAACACTGCAATTGTGAGCCAGAGCAGGTTTAAAATGTCACACTTTTTTACCCCCGTGGTTTTTCTGAGTCTCGACCGCCTGCGGGCGGTGAGGAAGTCCGGTTCCGCCTGCGGCAAACAGTGACTGTTTCCCGCGTCTCGAAGGGCGAGGGCGCGGGCCAGCGTTTTGCCAGAAACGCGGCGAGCTGCCGGCGCCAGAACCACCTCCGGCCCTTTGCCGGCACGTCGTTCAGGCACAGAAACAGCGGCGCGCGGTCTTCCGCGGTACGGGCGAGCAGGCTGGCATAGAGCCGCCTTCTGTCGCGCCGTTTCACGTTGACGTACCACCAGGGCACGTCGCAAGGCACGGCCCGTTTGAAGACCCAGGCCCACAGGCTCGCGGCATGGCAGTAAAAGGCCATTTCGCCGTCGGCGCGGGACCCGTTGCCGGAAAATCCCGCGATGACATTCGCGAAAAAGCTGAAAGCCTCATTCGCGCCCGTGCGAAATCTGTTGCCGGAAAAGCCCGTTATGGCGTCCGCGAAAAAGCTGAAGGCGTCTTCCGCGTTGCTTTTGGTTTGCGGACAGGGCGCGTGCGCCGTGATGACGTCCGGCACGGAGGGCGCGCCGCGTTTCGCCAACTCCGCAAGTGTATTCCAGTACGAGCAGGCGTGCGGGCTCAGAGTGCGCACATAGCCGTCGCGGCGGCTCGCGCGCCAGTCCGTAAACAGGAAGGGCAGGCCGTTGGAGGCGAAAAAGTCTCCCGCCCCAGCCGGGGCCGTCAGAAAAAAATCGTCGTTGAAATAGATGTAGTGCTCCGCCAGACCGGGGATGCGGTGCAGGTATGCCTCAATGACGTGGCTGTTGAAGGTGGGCAGGTATTGCCGGGGGATAATTTCCGCATGGTCCACGACAGCGAGGTCGGGATGTTTGCTCAGCCAGTCCGGCCTCTGCCCGTCCGTGACCAGATGCACGCGCCGCACCCAGGGCGCGTATTCGGCCAGTGAACGCAGGGAATACAGCAATTCCCGGTTGTCTCGAAACAGGTTCGCTCCCGCGCTCTGCTCCAGGCTGTCCGGCGGCAGGTGAAGTGTGCGTTTGGTAAGGTGGCGGGGATCATCCCCGTCCACCCAAGTGTACACGACATCAATGGGAAAGTTCGGCGACGGGAGCGCGGCGCGGCGCGAAGGCGTGGGAAAGTGCAGCCCGCAGCGGGCGCAGTTCGCGATGCCGGAAAACAGGGAAAGAATCCGCATGCGTCCCCTCTCAGAACGGACAGAGCGCAAGTATGGCGTGCTGCTCCGCATAGGCCCAGCGGGCGAAGACCTCCGCGTATTCGTCCAGCGCGGGCTGGATTTCCGTCGATTCCGCGAACAGCCGCGCGAGGCTTTTTGTGCGGCAGAAGGGGCCGGGCAAAAAGACCGGCGGGCCGGACGCATCCCCATCCCCTGGCTGGACAAAGAGCAGCGGGATGCCGTTGGGCGTGAAGAAATCCGCGGGCAGGAGCGGATTTGCAGGCAAGCGACCGGGGCGGAAAACAATAAAATATTCGGCCAGGGACTCCAGGCCGGGCAGGTCCGCTTCGGTGATCCCGTCCGGCATCATGATGAGGTCCGGCGTCCAGTCCGGGTAGTCTGTTCCGTCCGCGCCCGCCTCTACGTGGATACGGCGTAGCCAGGGCATGGCGGCGCGCAGGGAGGCAGCGTCCGCCGCGCTACCCGCCTCTCCGCCGCCGCACAGCAGCACTGCGTCCGCCGTCCAGTCCGGCGGAATGGAAACGCAGAGGCGATTGCCGGGCGGCGCGGGCAGCTCCCCACAGGAGGCGCAGTGGGTGAAGGGGTCGGAAGGACCAGACATTGATTTGCGCATGCGGGAGATAAGCTTGCGGAGCATTGCGTATTGTTGAATTTCCTTTACTGTAGTTGTAACGATTCGGTGTTATAACAGGAAAGAATTTTCTCTGTCTGTCTGCGAATAACGTATCCTTACTGTGCGTCCTCATTTAAAAAAAGGGATATTTTGCCATAAAAAGACCTTCTTAAGATAATTAATGAATGGGCGTCTCATAAAATAGACACAAGGTTTAGCGATAAAATTCTCCATAAGCTCCTTTTTGTATTTGTTAGCAAGATAATATCTGTTTGCGGAAAATTTCGTTACAAAAGTATATCCAGATTCTAACACGTACTGCTCCCATTCATTGTGGCATTCTATGCGCGTCTTGGGGAGTGTCGCCTCAATGCACAAAATCCAGGGTAGGTATTTTTTAAGATCAAATCCCTCCAAAACATATTGTTCATGCTTTTCCGCATCAATCTTCAGAAAGTGAATATCATGTATATCATGCCTGGAAAGAATATCATTAAGTGTGCGTGTTTCCAAAGATATTTCAGTGTAAAGCTCTCTGCCGATCCTGTTTACCGTCTCTTCATCAAAAGTAGATAGCGTTCCATTTAAATAGAATTTCTGTAGTTCATTTTTATTAGAAGTCATTTCATAATTCTAGAAAAAGTCATGAAAATCGTGTAATCGAATTTCATGAGCAAATATCAAAGGTTAACTGATGAACAGTGGGCAATTCTGGAACCTCTCCTTT
>JAISXC010000284.1 GCA_031270875.1 Desulfovibrio sp. | reverse complement strand
CACATCCGTATCGGGGGCCGGCTTGCCGTTGACAAGCACAAGCCCGCGAAACGCGTTGCCGGCATAGTTGCCGAAGGGCCGCGTCAGAGGCACGATTTCAGCGGGCAGGCCGATCGGCTCGCTCCAGCCATCCTCCTCTCCGAAAGCCGCCACGACGGTTTTGGTGTAGTGGATGATGTAGGTGTCCTCGGCAGGTTCAAAGTACGGTTCCGGAGTCACGGCGAACTGGTGGACGCCGGGTCGGCTTATGGTGTACCGGGCCCGCCAGGCCTTGTGTTTCATGAAGTTCGCGGGGGAAAGCCGCGCCGTGAGATCTTCTTTTTTGCCGTCATGCGTCAGGGTAAAGGCTTTTGGCCTGGCCATGTCCATTCCCTCCCGTTCCATGGGGTGGGCAAAGGCAATGTCGAGGGTGAGTTCGGCGTCTTTTTTTTCCGATACCGTGGCCGATGAGGGGATGATCATGCCGAAATGCGCCTCGGCCCGCGCGGTGCAGCACAGAACGAGCGCCAGAGCGGTCCAGAGGAATTTTTGAGCGGCAGACGTTTTTTTCAACATAATGGTTTCCTTATTCTTGCGTTTCAAGTTTCAATGAGTACGGCGCGATCGCATGCGGAATACTATCCGAGAGTTTTTTCCTGCGCAACCAATTTTTAATATTTTTTTTTAATTCGTATTACAATGAGGCGGCAATTGTCAAAATCTGTCATGGTTTCGCCGGAAGGAATTCCGGCTTTGACAAATAACTGTAACCATCAAATATAGCAGGGGAAAAATGAAATTCTTCTGTTGACGTGTTTGCATGGCTTGCGTATTTTATCACAAATCAAACATGCGAGACGGGCGCTCCGCAGAAGGTCAGGCAGATCCAACATGGACGCGAAACATCCAAAAGGCGACACTCTGTGCTGGACAGCCGAGGCTCTGTACAAGCTCATCGGGAACGGAAAGGACAGGCGGGCAGCCGGCGACGCGGTTTCCGACCCTGACGGGGACGGGCCGGACGACGGGCAGGCCGTCGCCTTCGGCTCCAGTCTTGCCGCGCCAGCCCCGGATGCTCTGGCCGGCGGCGTTGCGTTTTTCGGCAACGAGGGCGATGACCCTCTTTTTGGCGACGGGGATGGCGATTATCTCTTCAGCGGCGTGAATGACCTCCGCTCCGGCGGCGGAATCGGTGTCGGCGGCCTCTATGGCGGCGACGGTGACGGCGTCATCGTCTACAATCCCTCTAATGCCGCTGACGGCGGCGAGGACGTGGATTTTCTGCTGGTGAAGGAGTCAGGCGGCGTCAATATCAGCGATTTCCGCGCTACGGGGGCGGAGGATGAGGGGACACCGAACGCGGAGGTTATTATTTACGGCGAGGATGTGGCCGGCCTGACCAGCCTGAAGGCTCTCGCGGATATCGGTATTACGGTGGATGACGGGAGAATCTCCGTGGAGGATCACGACGTCTGGATGTGGGGAGTGGGCGATGCCCGCGGCGAGTACACGACCTTCACGGGCAGCGACAACGAGGGCAACAAACTGACCGTTGAAGTGCTGACGGCTGATCTGAAAAAAATCGGCGCAGCCGGATAAGCGCAGAAACATGGCGGAACTGTTTTTGTTGTCCGGTCCGGCGCAAGTCCCGCGAGATGCGGTCTCCGCCTCTCTTGTCGCGCATTTCGACGCCTGGGATGTTCCTGAAGGGGTGATCTCCCTGCCGGCTCGCCTTCAGGATGAACTGACGGCCGTGCGTGCGGAGCACGCGGCATGGGCCTATGATTTCGGGCGCAGGCGCGTGTCCGGGCGTGAAGTGCAGGATTGGCTGCGTTGCGGCGAGGATCTTTCGATGTGGTGGTGCTCTCTGCTCTATGAGCGCCACCCCAAAATGACGCCGGGCCTGTACGGGATATACCTCCTGCGGGTGCTGGAGCGCCTGTTGGATGAGCGCGGTTTGCGGAGGATCTGTCTTTGCGGGGGGGACGAGCCGCTCGCGCGCGGCGTGGCCGCCCTGTGCGCGGCCTCCGGGCGGGTCTTCCGGAGGCGTGGCCCCGACAAAGTCAGTACCGTCGGCGAAACCGGAAAGAATGGGCCGGCAGGTTTCGCGGCCCGGCTGTACCACGCCTGCCCCGCGCCCCTGAGGGCTGTCGCGCGTTTTGTCCATTGGCTCGTCACGGTCAAACGCAAACTGCCCTTTTTCCCTTTTCCGCCGCCTCCGGATGACCGGCATTGCGCCATCGTGACCTATTTCCCGAATATTGACATGGGGGCGGCGCGGAACGGGCGTTTCCGCTCCCGCTATTTCGAGAGCCTGCACGATCTTCTGGCCGAAAACGGCGGCGGGGGGGCCGGGCGTCCGCACTGGCTGTTCATCCGCTTTCCGGTGCCGGATCTCAGCCTGGACGAGTGCATCAGGCTGCGGGACGGATTTCGTCGGGCGGGCAGGGACGGAGCGTCATTTCACTACCTTGAGGAGTTTATCTCCATCCGCGACATGGCGGCGTCCCTGTGGCGCTTCGCGCGTCTTGGCCTCGTCTCCCTGTTTCTGGAGCGGCGGGTGCGGGATGCCTTTTGTTTTGCCGGATCTCGCTTCAACTTCTGGGACAGGCTCTCCCCTTACTGGGCGGAATCCTTTCGCGGCTGGCGCTGTCTGGAGCGCTGTCTTCAGCAGCGGGCTTTCCGGCGCTGGGCGCGTCTTGCCGCCCCCCGGCGCTGGACGCTCTTTCCCCTGGAGAACTGCCCCTGGGAGCGCATGCTCACTCACGCCGTTCACGCGGCGGGGGCGGGAAAAGTTTTCGGGATCCAGCATTCCGTCATACGTCCGGCGGACTTCCGCTATTTTGACGACCCGCGCGCCTTCAGCGTCCCGGATTGCGCCGCCTTTCAACCGGATGCCGTGCGCGGCAACGGGCAGAACGCCCTTGAACAGTGGCGGGAGGCCGGCGTGCCTGCGGAGCGGCTCGGCAAAGTGGAGGCCCTGCGCTATCTCTACCTGACTAAAACAAAAAAAATTGTCTCCTCCGGACGTCCGAACAGGCTTCTTGTGCTCACAAGCTTCTTCGCCGACGAAACGCGGGCCCATCTGGCCCTGCTGTCGGAGGCCGTCAAGGCCGGACTGCTGCAAGGCCTTGAGGTTACGCTGAAGCCGCACCCCTGCCT
>JAISXC010000235.1 GCA_031270875.1 Desulfovibrio sp. | reverse complement strand
CGCGCAACTGCTTTCCCTGGCTATCTGTTCGCATCATTCAGGTCTTATTGACTGCCTTGACCGGGACGGGGAGCATGTTTTCTCCAAACGCATGCGGAAAGAAGATGCCAAGACCCATCATGAGCACAGACACGGACTCGACCGGGTTGTCTATCCGGTCACATAAATAGGGAGCATGGCCGTGCTCAATGTCTTCTGGCGGAAATCATCCCCGGATTTCAGAGCTATTTCAAAAACGGAACAGACCGGGCTCCTCACGAATCAAATTTTCGGCCACCAAGTGGGAATCCGGCTTGTAGGTGCCGTTGGCGACTTGGATACGCAGTTCTTCCACTTTATCCGAGCGTACGTCGGGAGCGTTCTGCGCCGCGCGGCGCGCCTCGGTCATAAGCAGGGCATCCTGGGAGACGCTGACCCTGTCCCCTCCCTGGCCTTGGGAGGCGCCGCTGTCCGCGCGTTCAGCGGCGGAGCGAGCCAGCGTTTCCGCATTTTTTTCGAGACTGGTGGCATAAGGATCAATCAGCAGGGGTCTCGTATTTTGAATTTCCATACTTGCGCTCCTGTATTGTTTTCTCTCACAAGGGAGGCGGCACCTCGCCATCCTCCGGATATACCGTTTTTTTCCGCTGAGCAATGGGGGCTGGGGCATTCAGCATACTCTGTTCAATCAACTGTCGTGTCACCTGCCACAGCAAATGCCGGGCGCGGCGCTGTTCATCCTCGGAGAGGAGCTCAAGACCGTCCGCCCCTTCAAGCACAATGTTGAGCCGTTCTCCCGGAGGATAGGTAAACCGCGCGCTCTTGCCGAGCAATTTGCCGAACTCAGCGCGTATGTCCTCTATGACAGGATTTTCACTGCTCGTAAAGATCAATGTTTCATAAAGTTCCCGCGCGGTCTTTTCCACAAAGAGACGACGCTTTATTGAAGGATCGGGATCCTCCGGATCAAGCCCCTCCGCCAGACGCCTGCGGACGCGCAGCCGCGCCAACCGTCTGGCGGACAGCAGCTGCTGTTCATACTCCCGCAGCATTATGCGCAGCCGTGTTGTCGAGGTCACCGCCATGCCCTTTCTCCATCTCAAGTGCCATCGGCATTTGCTGAAAAAACTTTAGACTTTTCTCAACTGCCCGGATTTTTCCATGAAAAAAAACATAACTCAAGAAACAGCCATTTGATTTAACTTCGATTGCGCGCCAGGACACACCCCACGGCCAATAGGTTGAGCACGCCAAAGATAATCAAATCCACACGCATACAGTCCAGAAAAACGCTGAAATTCTCACTGGTCACACTGTCGTGTCCCAACAACACGCTCAGGGTTATAGTGACCACCACCATGTTGAAAAGCTGGCCGGCGTTGCGCATGGCCCCGGTGAGGCCGGACGCCTGCCCCACATGATCCGGTCCGGCGCTCTCCAGCATGATTGTGGTGTTGGGCAGGGAAAAAAAACTGATGCCGCAGCCGAGCAGGCACTGAGCGGCGGCGAGATGCCAGAGCGGCGCGGCAAGATCCAGAAAAGCGGCGGTGACGAGGCCCATGCCGCAAAGAGCGACCCCCACGGCGCTGAGTTTACCGGAGTCCCATACCATGCACAAACGCGCGGCAAGGGGAGTCGCAAGCAGTTGCGCAAGCGGCTGCACAGCCAGAAGCATTCCTGCCTGGCGCACAGACAGGCCGTGCCCTGTCTGTAAAAACAGGCTGAAAAAAAACACCATTCCGAAAAAGGAACTGTAGTTGACAAAAGCAGCCAGGGAAGACAGGGCAAAAACACGCTGGTGAGCCAAAAAACGTACATCCAACAAGGGATAGCCGGTTTTCAGCTCACAGAAGACGAAAGCGGCCAGCAAAAGCGCAAAAAAAACCATCAACAGGCCAGCAACGACGGGACTATGCGCGAGTTCCGACGCGCCGAGCGTCAGGGAGATCATGGCAAGGGCGTAAACGGCGCATCCCCGCAAGTCGAAGGGTTGCCCCCTGGCTATGCGCCATTCCAGCGTGACGCAGTATTTCATAATCAAAAAGGCGGCGGCCACGGCCAAGGCATTGCCGAAAAAAAGCCAGCGCCAGCCAAAGGCCCCCGTAACGAATCCGGCGACAGGCGGGCCGCAGGCAATGCCCGCATAGACCGCGGTACTGCTGAAGCCCAGATACACGGCCCGCCTGCCGGGCGGCGAAGCAGAAGCGAGAAGGGCCAGCCCGCTGGCGTTAAAAAGCGCGCCACCCATACCCTGCATAAAACGCAGCGCCAGAAAAAGCGGCACAGACGAAACAAAACCCAACGCCCCGCCGGCAAAGGCGAAAATGGCCATGCCGCACATGAACACGCGGCGGCGGCCCCAGATATCCCCAAGGCGTCCGGCGGCCAGTTGAAACACCACGAGGCCCAAGGAATAAAATGTTCCCACAAGGCTCAATTCACGGGCGCTGGCGTTCAGCGATGCTCCCAGGGGAGGCAGCACGGCGTTAACCCCGGACATCATGAAGGGCATGAAGAACTGGGCGGTGCAGACGGCAAAAATAAGCCGTCTGTGGCTGTTTTCAATCATAACCGTTCAGACATCGGGACAGTTTCAGATTTTTGTCACCCTGTCTGAAGCCGGCTTGTCTGTCAATTGTCTCCCCGGCGCAGGGGCTGACGGTTCCGGCCGGGTCACGGAAGACCCGGATTCCTGCGGCGCGGACTTGTCAGTGGCGTACGCCCTGGCGGAGTCCTCCAGCGGGGCGCGTCCCACGACAAACCATCGCCCGCCTTTTTTCTGCAGGGCAAGCCAGCTTGTCACTTTGGCCTGCGTCGTTACCGTGGCCACGGCGGCATCCACGCCCAATTCCCTGACTTGCGCTCTTTTCAGGGCTTCTGAAGTCCAGGGGCAGTCCGGAGCTTGCGCCGCGCGACACTGATTTTCCATCTCGCCGGTGCTGATCCCGCGCGTATACTGCTGTCGCAGTTGTGATTCCATATTCAGCACACTATCGAGCAGGTCATCCATCATTTTCTCGCCCAAGCCCATCATGCGGCCCAAGGAGTTGAGCGAGTTCAGCGCCTGATTGTCGCGGGTCAGATTTTTGATCTCGTTGGAGGCGTACAGTTTCAAATCCAGACAGGCAAGAAAGGCCGAACTGTCTTTTTTCTGCAAGGCCTCGGCTATGGCGTTGATCGTTTTTTGCGGGCCCGACGGGAAGCAGCCCGCCAGGAGAATCAGCAGAAGAAGCGTCAACGGCAATGAGGATGCCGAACGGAGAAAATTTTTCATACACACCTCAATACGAGGGAAAATGATATGGAAGGCCATCTTTCAATGCAAAAACGCGCACTGGTGGGGTTGAAACTAACACAATCCCCGGCGGGATGCAAATAGGGGGCTTTCGTGTCTTGAGAGCGTTGCTTTGGAAGCGCTCGCCAAAAACATCCTCAAATGAAAATTGACATCAATTTCCATAACTTTTATTTTGTTGTGAAACCGCCTGCTGAATTCCGCAAGCGCGGGAAAATCATCCAACACTTTTACCCAGGAGTAATTTTATGCCCACAGGAAACTTTTGGAAGTACGGGCTTGCCGTGGGGGCCGGCGTTGTGGTTGGCGCCATCGGCGCTGTTCTGCTCTCCCGCGGTTCCATTGATCTGAAAAGACACTGCGCCACGCTCTTGAGCCGCGGCATGGATATCAAGGACAAGGCCGCCGCCATGGTGGAAACAGCCAAGGAAAACATCGACGCCCTTGCTGCTGAGGCCAAACGCGAGCAGATACTGCGAAAGGGCCGGGAACAGGTTTCATGAGCGGACAAGGCCGGCACTGCGGAAAAAAATCCGAGCATGGTATTTGAACAAGTAGCATCCGGATGATCTCGAGTTTTATTGACGGGCGGGTGCGTATTCGCGCGGAGGCGCTGAAGAAGCCGGAAACCATGACCATGGCGCGAAATCTTGTCGGAACCGGGCCCGGCGTGTTGTTTTCACTGTTGACGGGCGCGCATGCGTATGCGCGTCTGAGGAGCGCCCCATGAAAAGATTTCTGTTTCTTCCTGTGTTTTTCCTGCTCGTTGCCTCACTCTCCGTGGCGACCGGAGCCGACAGGGCGCCCAATCTGCTCAATCCCGGCACCGTCCCCAACAGTCTCGCCTTTCTGCCAGAGCCGCCCGCGGAAGGAAGCATTGACTTCAAACGTGATCAGGACACGTATCTTGAAACCCGAAAACTGGCCGGAACCGGCAAATGGGAACAGGCCGCTTTTGACGCCGACAGGCGGGCCAACTGGCCGGATTTTTTCAGGGACGCTTTCGGGATGAGCATCACCAGAGAAAAGACGCCTTTTACCTATGATCTTCTGTCCAAGGCGTTCCCGGATTTCAACGCGGCTGCCGCACCGGCCAAGAACCACTACAATCGGACGCGCCCATACCGGTACTATAACAGCCCAGGATCCACCTGCCTGCCCAAGGATGAGGAGCGACTGAGCAATAACGGCTCGTATCCGTCGGGTCACTCCGGTTACGGATGGGGAATGGCGCTCATTCTTGCTGAGATTTCACCGGAACGCCAGGACGCCATCATGAAACGCGGCTACGAATTTGGATATTCCCGCGTCGTTTGCGGTTATCACTGGGTGAGCGATGTGGATGCCGGGCGTCTCGTCGCTGCGGCTGTCGTGGCCCAGATGCACAACAACAGCGTCTTCACTGATCTGCTTGCCAAGGCAAAGGCCGAGATCAGAGAAGCGCGGGAGAAAGCAAAACCGTAGATTGAACCGGAACGAGAAGGACGCCGACGCCAGTTGACGACGATGGAGGACGAAAAAGATTTTTCAGCGTCGTCTCTGGAGGATGCCGGAAAGGGCTTAACTTCGCTATTAATGAAATCAAGGAAGCCCTTGAGTGAAAACTCGGCCACGCGGCACATAAAAACCGGATATTGCGCCGCACGGCCCGCGTAAGATCGTTCCCCGGAAAAGTTATCCCAAACATGATCCGGATGTCGCGGAAGACTTCAAAAAAGAGCTTCAGCGAACGCATAGCTCAAGTGAAATCAGCAGGACGGCTTGTAGAAGTATGTTTCAGGATGAAACCCGCCACGGAAGAATAAGCGGTCCCAAAGCATGCCGGGCAATGCTTCCCATGCGTCCTACAGTCGGCGCTCAAATGGGGCGTCATCATTTTCGGATCGGTATCGTGGCGTTACTGCTGGGATTTGTTTTAGCGTCTTTTGTCCAGGGTTGCGCCTCCAGCGGCGGCAAGTCCTACACAAAGACCGAGGCGAGAAAGGCACAGACCGTGCGGCAAGGGACGATTGTTTCCTTGGGCGACGCCGTGATTGAGCAGGATTCGACTTTGCTCGGACCGACTATAGGCGGCGTGGCGGGAGGAGTCTTGGGCGGCGCCATCGTCAGAGGTCCAGGCCGGGTGTTCGGCGCCCTCGGAGGAGCGACTGTCGGGGCTCTGGCCGGTGCCGGCACGGAAAAACTCGTACGCACCGAAAACGCTTGGGAAATGACCATTGAACTGGAAAACGGCGAGATAATCAGCGTGGTTCAGGCCAAAGACGACAATTACGCCGTCGGCGACAGAGTAAGGCTGCTTTACGGAGCCGGCGACAAGGTCAGGGTAGTCCGCGCGGGTTCCGAATCCCCCTGATCCGCCGGGGAATTGCCATATGAGCCGGAAATACGTAGTGGCCCTTGATCAGGGCACCACCAGTTCCCGTACCGTCGTTCTTGACCATGACGCGAGCGTCGTCGCTGTGGCGCAGCGCGAATTCCCTCAAATATATCCTCAGCCGGGCTGGGTGGAACACGACCCCATGCAGATATGGGGCACGCAGAGTTCCACGCTGACGGAAGCGCTGGCCGGCGCCGGGATTTCCCCGGACGATATCGCGGGCATAGGCATCACTAATCAGAGGGAAACCACTGTGATCTGGGAGCGGAAAACAGGCAAACCCGTGTACAACGCCATTGTCTGGCAATGCCGCCGAACCGCGGCGATCTGTGACGAATTGAAAAAAGATGCCGGATTTGAGGAGTACGTTCGGGAAAACACGGGCCTGCTTGTTGACCCGTATTTTTCAGGCACAAAAATCAGATGGATACTCGACAATGTCGAAGGCGCGCGGGCCGGCGCGGAGAAGGGAAAACTCCTGTTCGGCACCATTGACTCCTGGCTGCTCTGGCACATGACCCAGGGTCGTGTCCACTTTACTGATTATACCAATGCCTCGCGGACAATGTTGTTCAACATTCGCAAGTTGGAGTGGGACGAGCGGATACTGAAAACGCTGGGCATCCCCCGCTCCATGTTGCCGGAAGTCAAACCGTCCTCCACGATCTACGGGCAGACGAACATCGGCGGAAAAGACGGCACACGCATTCCCATCGCCGGCATCGCCGGGGACCAGCAAGCTGCGCTGTTCGGCCAGTTGTGCGTTCAGAACGGCATGGCCAAAAACACTTACGGGACAGGCTGCTTCTTGCTTATGAATACAGGGGCCGCCGTCGTCAGATCGAAAAACGGCCTGATTACGACTCTGGCCTGCGGCCCGGGAGGCGAAGTCTGCTATGCTCTGGAAGGTTCGATTTTCGTGGCGGGTTCCGCCGTGCAGTGGCTCCGGGACGGGTTGAAAATCGTCAACGACGCATGCGACACGGAATATTTCGCCCGCAAGGCGGAAACTTCCGACGGCGTGTATGTCATTCCCGCCTTTACGGGCCTCGGCGCTCCGTACTGGGATCCCTACGCGAGAGGGGCCATCGTCGGCCTTACCCGGGGCACCGGCGCCTGCCATATCATCCGGGCCACCCTGGAATCCATCGCCTATCAGACCAAGGATGTGCTGGAGGCCATGCAGGCGGACTCCGGCATTCATCTTACGTCCCTGCGGGTGGACGGCGGCGCGTGCGCGAATAATTTTCTGATGCAGTTCCAGTCCGATATTCTTGGCGTGAGGGTGGAACGTCCGGCTGTTCTTGAAGTCACAGCCCTTGGCGCCGCCTTCCTGGCGGGTATTGCCGTGGGATACTGGAATGGGCTTGACGACCTAAAAAACCGCCTCCCCTTTGGACAGGTATTCGAACCCTCAATTGACAGGGACAAACAGGCGTCCCGGTATAACGGCTGGAAAAAGGCGGTTGCCCGCGCGCTGCGCTGGATTGACGTGGAATGAGGCAGCATACACAAAAAATTCTATTGTTACTACCCTCGAAATTATATCATTCTTTTAGCAATACTCACACCATTTTTCCCCGCTTTCAACCTCCATTTCATGTGGGCTGCTATTTTATATAAGAATTTCGGAAAATTAGGCTCAAACATACAGTCTTCATCTGTTCTACCGTGCAAGATATTTCGGGCCAGCAGGTCAAGCATTCTGCCGAGATTTTTCATTGGCCCGTATCCGACAGGCACGGCGGTTATCATGCCTCCGGCGCCCACCCCCAAGCCCTGTCCCCATCTGAGTCCCGAACGGGCGCAGAAATTCCGCATTATTTCCAACGCAACCGCGTTTTGCCGTCCCTCATAAAACCCATTGTTCACAACGGCATAAACCATGGCTTCGGGCGAGGCATTGACGATTTCATTCATGTTGTCGTCCAGCAACCGCAACAGATGTGAGGGGACACCGTCCACATAGAGCGGGAAAACGAACACCAGAGCCTCGCATCCGTCAAAGGCTTCCATGACTTCACTGCGCTTTTGTCGCGCCGCGCCGCAAATGACGCAATCAGCCGCCCGACCCATTCTGTTTTGCAGGGCCTTCGCAATAACCCCGCTGGCGCTGCTTCCGCTTTTTGGGCTTCCGTTTATGATCGTGATTTTCACGTCAATGCCTCCGCGCATTCCCGGGCTGACGCGCAAAAAAGAACCGAGGCGCGCCCGGAGCCCAAATTAAGCGAATTGGCCGCGGCCAGCTTTTTCGCGGTTTCCTTTTCCTGTTCGGATATATCTGAACCATAAAAAATATATCGAAAATCCGGTGAGGCATCGAAACGTTTTACGTGATGCATCTCACCGTCAATATTGCGGAAAAAAGGCAGAACAAATCCGATGCTTCTGTCAAGCACCGCTTTTATGTCCGGGGAAAGTCCGCCGAATACCATGCGGCTTATACAGATAACCTCATCGCA
>JAISXC010000202.1 GCA_031270875.1 Desulfovibrio sp. | reverse complement strand
CCCCGTTTGCGGTTCAGGCATCAGCCGCGCTCCGCCAGGTTGCGATCCCGTTGACGCAATCCGGCATGAAACGCCGAAACGGCCCTGCCTCCCGAAGGAAACAGGGCCGGAAAAAAATGACGAAAACGCGCCGTTCCTGGCGGAAAGCGCGTTAGATGGCGTTGTTAGTGTGTGTGTGTGTGTGTGTGTGTGTGTGTGTGTGTGTGTGTAGCAAAAAGCGGGCCGGAACGGTCAGTTTCGGCCGTCTTTTCCCCCGCGGGGACGGATATTTTTGTCCCGTATGCCGCCACAACGCACTCTTGTTGAAGTATTTGGGAAAAACCGTAGCCTAACAGCTTGCGGAGGTCAAGCGATTTGCGGGGATATTTGCAAGGCGGCCATTTGCACGTCGCGGCACTTTTTGCTAATTTTATCCCCTCACGCGCGCCTTGCCGGCATTTTCGCCAAGCGGGCAGAAAAAAACCTAATGACAGCCAAGGAACGAACATGAATGATACGAGAAGCCGCGGCATGAAGAGCGGCCTGGAAAAAGCCCCGCACCGTTCCCTGCTATACGCGCTGGGGTTGACAAGAGAGGAAATGGAACGGCCGCTGGTGGGCGTTGTCAACGCCGCCAGCGAAGTGGTGCCGGGGCATATCCATCTGAACGCGCTGTCGCGGGCTGTCAAGGCCGGCGTGCGCATGGCGGGCGGCACGCCGCTGGAATTTCCGGCTATCGCCGTATGCGACGGCATTGCCATGAATCACGAGGGCATGCGCTTTTCCCTGCCGTCCAGGGAATACATCGCCGATTCCGTTGAAATCATGGCCCGCGCCCATGCTTTTGACGCGCTCGTTTTCATCCCCAATTGCGACAAATGCGTCCCCGGCATGCTCATGGCCATGCTGCGCCTCAACCTGCCGTCCGTATTGATTTCCGGCGGCCCCATGCTGCCCGGCCATCTCGCCCCCGGAACAAAAGGCGATCTCATCACTGTTTTTGAGGCTGTGGGCCGTGTGCGCGCCGGGGCCATGACGGAAGAAGATCTGGAAAAAATGGCGGAAAGGGCCTGTCCCGGCTGCGGTTCCTGCGCGGGCATGTTTACGGCCAATTCCATGAACTGCCTGTCGGAAACCATTGGCCTGGCCCTGCCCGGCAACGGCACGGTGCCGGCGGTGGACGCGGCCCGCGTGCGCCTGGCCAAAACCGCGGGCATGAAAGTCATGGAAATGCTTGAGCGCGACATCCGCCCCCGCGACATTGTGACGGCCGAAGCCGTTGCCAACGCCGTGGCAGTGGACATGGCCTTGGGCTGTTCCACCAATACGGTTCTGCACTTGCCGGCGGTTTTCGGCGAGGGAGGACTTAATATTTCCCTGGAGATTTTTGACGAAATCAGCCGCAAAAGCCCCAATCTCTGCAAACTCTCACCGGCGGGCGGGCATTTTATGGTCGATCTGGACAACGCGGGCGGCATCGCGGCCGTGATGAAAGAACTGGACGGACTCGGCCTGATTCACAAAAGCTGCCTGACCGCCACCGGCAAAACCGTGGGCGAAAACATCGCGGACGCGCGCATATTGGACACGGAAGTCATTCGTCCCGCTGAAAACGCGTATTCAAAACAGGGAGGTATCGCCGTTCTCCGCGGAAGCCTCGCCCCCGACGGGGCCGTGGTCAAGCAGTCCGCGGTCGCGCCGGAAATGATGCGCCGCGATGTGCGCGCCCGCGTGTTTGACGCGGAAGAGGAGGCCATGCGCGCCATTCTGGACGGCAACATCAGGCCGGGCGACGGCGTTGTGATACGCTACGAAGGGCCGCGCGGCGGACCGGGAATGCGCGAGATGCTCTCCCCCACGGCCGCCATCACCGGCATGGGTTTGGGCAGGGATGTCGCCCTGCTCACGGACGGCCGTTTTTCCGGCGGTACCAACGGCGCGGCCATAGGTCACATTTCGCCGGAGGCGGCTGAGGGTGGCGTCATCGCGCTGGTGTGCGAAGGGGACGTCATTCGTATTGATATCCCCGGTCGCAAGCTGGATTTGCTTGTGGAAATAGCGGAACTTGCCCGCCGCAAGGCGGAACTCATAATACCGCGGAAAGACTGCCCCTACCGGGTGCTGCGGCGCTATGCGAAGCTGGTCGGTTCGGCGGCCAACGGCGCGCGATACAAGGAAGCCGACTAGAGCAAATTAACATTGAAAATGTATAATTTGCTCTGCAATGATTTGCTTGCAAATCCTTGCCGCGAGATTGTCGCAAGGCGAATTCACTTCGCCGTCAAGCGACAATCTCAAGCGTAAAATGCCATAAGTGCAAGTGGCGTGGCCTGCCGGAACATTTCGGCTGTTGGCACAGCTGGACCGCGCGGCATTATTATGGACAGATCCCACGAGGGCAATCCCACACGAAAACTCTGCCGCGGCCTGGGGTATTCCCCGGTAGTGCCGCCAAGCCCAACCGTCTGGAGCCTTGGGAGTATGACAAAGAACTTTGCGGGCGCGGACGAACGAAACGCATATCCGGGTGCTGCGCCGCCGCGCACTCGGGCGGGTGGAAGGTGTTATTCTTTACCCATGCATGTGCCCGATTTTACCGGGCGAGGTCATCCCAGCACGCTATTTGAGAAACGTCCGCACTCCGGTAAAAACCACCTGGGCCGCGATAGCGGCCAGCAACAGCCCGGTGAGCTTGGAAAGCACGGCCATGCCTGTTTTTCCGAGCAGTTTCTTCATATCCTCGGAAAAGTACAGAATGGCGTATATGCCGAGGGACGCCAGCAGCAGCGCCAGGGCGCCCGTAATCAGCGCCGCGGCGTCGGCGGCCGAGGCGCCGAGAACCATGACGGTGCCTATG
>JAISXC010000164.1 GCA_031270875.1 Desulfovibrio sp. | reverse complement strand
GGATGGTTCGGCTTCTTCGTGTTCACGCTTGTGGCGACGCTCGTGGCCTGCAACGCCTGGCTGCTCAGAACCTGGTTCGCCGCCGCCGCGCTTGAGGAAAATCTCGCCAATGCCGAACGACAGATTGACGAGCAGCGCCGCAGCCTTGTCGGCCTTGCCGGGCGTCTGGACGCAGTGGGTCAGGATTTGCAGCGCGTGCAGCGTTTTGACGCCAAACTCCGCCTGATGATGAATATGGAAAAAGATCCGGCGGATGTGGGAAACGACGGACTTGCCGCCTTTTCCCGCTCCTATCTCCCCCTGCACAGGCAGGAACTGGCCGTGCGGAAAATGCAGGAATACCTGACCCGCCTTTCCGAAGCCGCGAGACTTGAGGAAGTGCGCCAGCAGGATCTCCTGCGCGCCCTGCGCGAAAAGCGCGACATGCTCGTCTCCGTGCCGTCGATATGGCCGGCAGTCGGCTTCATATCCTCCACCTTCGGACGGCGCGTTTCCCCCTTCAGCGGCAAGGGAACGGATTTTCACAAGGGCCTGGACATCAGCAACCGCACAGGCACGCCCGTCGTGGCCCCGGCCGAGGGCGCGGTAACGCTCACCGCGCCGGACGGGGCTTACGGCAACAGCATCGAGATAAACCACGGCAACGGCATCACGACAAAATACGCGCACCTGCAGCGCTGGATAGTGCAGCCGAGCCAGTGGGTCAAACGCGGACAGGTGATAGGCTATATCGGAACAAGCGGCCGCACCACCGGCCCGCATCTGCATTATGAGGTTCACCTGCACGGCGTGCCGGTGAACCCGATGCGCTACATTCTGGAGTGACGGGGCTACAATGCCGGAAGACCGATTCCGGGCAGGGCCTGCTCCAGGGCATGACCGTAGGCCAGAAGATCGGTTTCGCCAAAAGCCCGGCCGACAAGCTGCATCCCGACGGGCATGCCGCTCTCCGCACCCCTGCCCACAGGCAGGGCCAGCCCGGGCAATCCCGCCAGATTGAGCGAAAGCGTGTATGCGTCCATAAGATACATGCGCAGGGGATCCACGTTGCGCGTTCCCACATCCCAGGCCGTTTCGGGGGAAACCGGCGCGCAGATCACCTCGCAACGGTCGAGGGCGGCCAGATATTCGTCGCGTATCAGGCGGCGCACCTGGGCGGCCTTGCGGTAATAGGCGTCATAGTAGCCGGCGGAAAGCACATAGGCCCCCAGCATGATGCGGCGCTTCACCTCCGTGCCGAACCCCTCCGAGCGCGAACGCGCGTACAGATCCTCAAGTTTCCGCGCGCCGGCCGCGCGCCGGCCGTACCGCACGCCGTCGAACCGGGCCAGGTTGGAACTGGCCTCCGCCATGGCGATGATATAGTAGGTGGCGATGGCCGCCCCGGTATGCGGCAGGCTCACCTCCACCAGCTCCGCGCCGAGGCCCTCCGCAGCGCGCAGGGCCGCCTCGCAGGCTGCGCGCACCTCCGCCGACGAGCCCCGGCCGAAAAATTCCCTGGGCAGGCCCAGCCGCGCGCCCCTGAGGGTTTTGCCGCCAAGGGCCGCGACATACCCTTCCGCGGGGCGCGGGTCGCTTGTGGCATCGCGCCTGTCATGCCCGGCGATCACTTCGAATATGCGGGCGCAATCGGCCACGGAGCGCGTCAGGGGGCCGATCTGGTCAAGGGAGGAACCGTAGGCGATAAGCCCGTACCGGGAAACGCGCCCGTAGGTGGGCTTCAGCCCCACGCAGCCGCACAGGGAAGCCGGCTGGCGGATGGAGCCGCCCGTGTCCGAGCCGAGGGAGGCAAAGCACTGCCCGGCCGTGACGGAAGCCGCCGAACCGCCGCTGGAGCCGCCGGGAACCTTGCCGGTGTTCCAGGGATTTCTGGTTGTCTGAAAAGCCGAATTCTCCGTGGTGGACCCCATGGCGAACTCGTCCATGTTGCTTTTGCCCAGAATGACGGCCCCGGCCGCGCGCAGCTTTTCCACGGCATGGGCGTCGAAAACCGGCCTGAAGCCCTCCAGCATGCGGGAGGCCGCCGTTGTGACGAGACCCCGCGTGCAGATGGCGTCCTTGACGGTCACGGGAACGCCGAAGAGCGGCATGGACGCGTCAGGCCCGCTTTTATCCAATTCCCGGGCGCGGGCAAGGGCGTTTTCCCGGTCAAGGCGCAACAGGGCGCAAATTTTCGGCTCTGTCCGCGCGATGCGGTCAAGGCAGGCTCTGGTGACCTCCTCGGCGCCGAGTTCTTTTTTTCGCAGGGCTTCGGCCGCTGCGGCAAGAGTAAGCGAGCATATATCCGTCATGGCGGCATCCCGGACGCTGGTTCCCCGTAAAAATCACACGATGCGGGGCACGACAAAGCACCCGTCGTTCCGCAGCGGCGCGTTGGACAGGGCGTCCTCCCGGTCGAGCCCCGCCTCCGCCGCGTCATCGCGCAGCAGCCCGCCGTGCATCGCCACGCTGTACAAAGGCTCCACGCCTTCCGTGTCCACCGAGGCGAGAATATCCATATATCCCAGAATATCCTGAAACTGCCGGGCAAAGAGCGCCTGTTCGTCCTCTGTCGGCTGAAGGCGGGAAAGCGCGGCCATTTTGAGCACGTCGTCCCGGCTGACGGCCTTTTGAACAACTTTTTGATCCGACATGACCACCCCGCAAATACAACAAACAGAGTTACAGGAACTATAGCATTTTACGCTTGAGATTGTCGCTTGGCGGCGATGTGAATTCGCCTTGCGACAATCTCGCGGCAAGGATTTGCTTGCAAATCTTTGCAGAGCAAATTATACATTTTCAATGTTAATTTGCTCTAGCGCGCCCGCGGCAGGCTCAACTTGTATGACGGCTTCGGCGTCGAACTCAGGGGCGCCTCCGGCTGACTTTGCGGCGCATACTGCCCGTCGGCGCCGACGGCATTTTGCCCGGCCGCGCCGGGGGCCGGCACAACGGGGTTGCCCTGGGCATCCACAGCCGACAGGCCCTGCATGCGCAGCTCCGCTCTCTGCAGAACAGCGGCCCGGTTCTGCGCAAAAAGCTCCGCGTTGACCGGGGTCATCCCCAGGGGAGACACCTGGAAAATCCACAAGTTCTGGTGCGCCACGCCGGCGCTGTCCCAGGAAATCGGGGCCATGCTCCAGAGCATCCGTACCGCCCGCGCCTTCTCGCCCACTTCCGTCGGGGAAAGGCGCGAGGCGATATCCAGCCTGGCGGCGAAACGCGTGAAATCATAACCAAGAGCCATCCAGAAATCGCCGCCCTGGGCCTTCAGGCCCGCGGGTGCCGCAACCGGATTCCAGGCGCCGGGAAAGACGGCCAGAACAAATTTTTCCGCATTGGAAAGAATCCTGCCGGAAAGGCTTTGCTCCCAAAGGGTCGTGCCGAGCAGCACAAGGCGGTCTTCCCCGTTATAGAGCAGGCTTGTGACCAGCATATCCATATTTTTCCAGGAATCCGGCAAAAACAGGGCCTCGAAGGCCGTCTGCGGAACAGGCGTCCTGCCGTCCGGCCCTGTCACGGGGCGAAGCAGGGCCGCCGCCGCGTCGCTCCAGACCGTCACATCGCCGGGAGGATACGGAGCTTTTTGCAAAAACATGCTTCTGGCGGCGAGACTCTGCTCCAGAAGGGCCGTCATGCGCCCGCCGAAGGCGTCAGCCGGATAAAAGGCACCGTAGGCGCGAATGTTGAGCGTGTCGGTGGCAAAGGAGACAAGCGCGTCAATCTGATCCTGCGGACTCGGGAAAAAACGCCAGGCCCGCGCGCCCTCATCCCCGGACTCAAGCGTGGGCAGAAAAGTGAAAAAAACCCGCTGCTCCGTCAGGCCCGACCCGCGCGCCTCATCGTACTTGTGCGCCTGAAGGGGGCTGCCCACAACGGCGCACTCCTGCGGCAGAGCCGCGAGCTCCGCAAGCCAGCGCGCCCCTTCGGTATTGATGATTTCAAGGCGCAAGGGCCTGCCCTGCCCGCTTGTTTCCTGCCGGGCCAATGCGGCGCCTTTGCTTATTTTCGCCGCTATGGACGCATAAGGCCCTGAAGCGGGCAGCCCCAAGACAATGCAGGGCCCGGCGGGCGGCTTGGCTTCGGGAACCGCCCGAGGCGAGGGAGACGGCCCGAACGACAGAGAGCAGGCGGTCAGGCCGAACAGACTTGCCAGCAAAAACAGGACGCGCGGATACTTTTGTTTGTCGGTCAAGGAAAATCCTATTTCTTCACTTCCGTATAATCCGCATCCACCACGTCCTCGGCGGCCTGGGACTGGGTCCGGGCGTCGGCATCGGCCGGCTGCCCCGCGTCCCCGGCGTTTTGCTGGGCCTGCTGCTGATAGAGCTGTTCGGCAAGCTTGTGCGAAGCCTTGGCGAGGTCATCCGTGGCGCTCTTGATGGCGGCGGCGTCATTGCCTTCCATTGTTTTGCGCAGGGCGGCCATCCTGCTTTCAATATCACCTCTGAGGGCGGCGTCGGCCTTGTCGCCTAGGTCGGCCAGGGATTTCTCGGTGCCGTAAATCAGACTGTCGGCATGGTTTCTGGCCTCAATGAGCTCCTGCTTTTTCTTGTCCTCGCCGGCGTGGATTTCCGCCTCACGCACCAGCCGCTGGATGTCCTGCTCCGAAAGGCCTGAAGAAGCTGTGATTTTGATGGACTGCTCCTTGCCGGTGCCCATGTCCTTGGCGGAGACATTCACAATGCCGTTGGCGTCGATATCAAAGGAAACCTCAATCTGCGGCACGCCGCGCGGGGCCGGCGGTATGCCCGTCA
>JAISXC010000154.1 GCA_031270875.1 Desulfovibrio sp. | reverse complement strand
GTATTATCCTGCCAGTTATTTTAAATCCTGATTATTTTCAAAAAAGGAGGGTGGACTAAAAGCAGCGACAATAAAGAATATTACAAGAAGAGGGGAGACGCAGATCAGAAACAATATATATGCTGTTTTCATCGAGATAAAACCACCTAAGAGAAGGAGAATTTTGACCAAATAAGTCAGGAGAAAACCAGATACGACAACTCTCGCATAGTTAATCTTTAACTTTTTCATTGTGTCTCCTGCTTATAGGTCTGTTGAATGTTCTCTCTGCAATACGCCCCGGCGACAATCCAAAAGGGTTGTTTCGCTGCTTGAAGGTTTCCCGGCCCCCGTGGTATGTTTGAGTTGACAAGAACAAAAAACCATAAGGAGACCGGGAAATATGGAACCTATAGTCAAATTTCTACTAGCCATATGGGATGAACCTTTTATGAAACCAATATTATTTATCATTCTCGGAGCGACACTTATGCTTGCGCCATATGGCGTTGTAGCGCCTGGAGTAAAAGTGCCGCTAACTGTTATTGAACCTATTGTTTCCGTTGGACAGGGGTTCTTTATCCTTGGCATACTCATGTTTTTTCTTAGAGTCCTCCAGATCGCTTTCTGGCCACAAAAGACCGTCAAGGAACACAATGAGAACGGGGCTCCCCAAAAATAGATACACGAAGATACCGCTGGACTTCTCTTGATTGCCCTGGGCTTGGTCACCATAATCCTGAATATGGTCCTCATTTGGTTGTCTAGGCCAACGACAAAGATCAATGACAAATCCGGCGCAGAAACATAGTGCGATAGCGGTAGCTCCATTACCGGCGGCATGTACGCCGCTAATAGGATCAGGGCCGGCGGACGCGCAGAGCCAGATACTGAACGGCACGGTAAAGAATAAGGAGCCGATGGTTGCAAGAAGACGAAACTCCATGAACCATTTCACCTTAGGCAAGTAGTAAAGATGTAATTTCACCAATCATCCTTCCCTCTGGCGTGCTCTTCAAGCCAACTTCCCGATTTTTTACGACTGCAATCAACAAAGTGTGCGCTTAATCCGTCCCAATCTATACGACAGCCGACCAACGGCCTTGGCAAACCGGGCAAGCCCAGGGGATGGGCCGGTAGATTGAGCAGCATCCTCAAACTGACTAAAAAGCTGTACTGATAAACAAGCCACCCTTCCACCCAGTGGCAGCTTTGCAAAAATTCAGGAGCAAACTTCTGAATGCATTCGTAAAGTTCCCGAACCTCATCAATTTGCTTCCAGATGCCCCTCGTACCGTTCGTTTGAGTACAAAGATACATGATGTCGGCCAACATCTGTTCAAAATTCTGGTCCAACGTGTTCTCCCGTCTCTGAAAAATCCATATAGTTAATCTTTAACTTTTTCATTGTGTCTCAAACCTTTCACGGCGAACATCTTCATGGCGTCATTCCTCCTTTACGGCTGCTCATCAGGCCGGAGCCGCCACGCCTCGGCAACTGCCCACCTTAAAAAAACTATTCGGATGTCGATTTTTTGAGATAGTCATCAATGAAAGAGCTGGAGCCTTCGGCTTAACCAAAGTTTCCACATAGTTCGCGGCGACAAGCTGCTTGGCAAGCGGAGGGCAAACGCTGTTGCCGATCATGGCAATCTGAGCGCTTTTCGTGATTTTTTTGCCGTCAATCTCCGCGTCAAGCACGTAATCGGGCGGGAAGCCCTGCGCCGCCAGCAATTCATGCGGGGCAAGCATCCTCATGCCGATGTCCGCGACCATATATTTTTCGCCGCCCACCACGACGACTAGAGCAAAACGATCCCTGCCCGTGGCTGTGGGAAGGGGTTCCGTTACCGGCCGCGCGCCTTCTCCGCAGCCGTAGTATTTGACAAAAAAGGAATAGACCAGGGCAAACTTGTTTCGTTGTACAAGCGTTCGCAGCGGGCTTTCGCAGTCCTGGCCGGTGGAAGCCCCGTACATGGTTACAAGGTGCGGAGCGACAAGGGCATGATGGTCAATGGCGGTTATGGTATCGAGCGGCTTGTGCGTTTCCTTGCCGACAACGCCGGAGTAATTCTTAATCAGGTATGGCGCGATCAGGCCGAAGTGGTTTTCGGTTGTCTGTGTCGGCAGGCAATCCCGCATACCCTTGGCCCGCAAATCATTTTCGTTCTTCCGACCGTAGTAGCTTGTCAGAAACGGGGCAATCAGCGCCATGCCGCCGCCCTTGGGGTGGGCTGTGACCGTGCGTGCCGGTTTATCAACGGGCATGGTGCCGTTTTTCGCTTGCGAATGCTGAATGTGCTGCAAAAAGGGCGCGACAACGGCCTGCTGCCCGCCTGTTGTAATCGTTGACAGAGGCGAGCTTGCAGCGTGCGGCGCATGACCGCTTGTATTTGTTACGATATAGGGCGCGACAACCCCCAAACCCGGCGTTTTGGTGATGGTGGGCAAGGGGTCATTCAGGGAAGCGCCGCGAAAACAATCATAGGAACCGTCCCTTGTCGTATGGTTCAGGTTTACAATAAACGGTTCCGGCGCATCCAGGACAAACCGCTGTATGCCCCTGGCGATGCGGCGCAGGGTCGCTTCGGCTAGCGGCCGCACGGCCCGCAGGCCGTATTGCTCCCATATCTCCTGTGAGGTGGCGAATATGGACGGGCACGGCAAAGACCAGTCAATAATTTCCGCCGCCGTGCGCCAGGGCTTGCGCCCGCCCGCCAGTACTTCCGGGCTTCCCGGTGCGCCATGCGTCGGTTCCGGCCAAACAATAGGGAGTTTGTCGCGCCGGGCAATAAAAAACAGACGCTTGCGCGTTGTGGGCGCTCCATAATCGCAGGCTTTCAATTCCCGCCACTGGACGGAGTAACCGTACCGGCGCAGACGGTTCACAAAACCACGGAAGTTTTCCCCCTTGGCGACGGCAACGGGAACGCCTTTACCGTCACACGGACCCCAATCTTTGAATTCTTCGACATTTTCCAAAATCAGAACACGCGGTTTCAATACAGGAACCCATTTGTGGCTGATCACCATAGCCAAGTCGCGGCGTTTTTCGTCCCGCTTCGGAGGTCCACCCTTTGCCTTGCTGTGGTGTGTGCAGTCAGGCGATGTCCAAAGCAGATCAACCGTCCTGCCGCGACTTACCCAGGTCGGATCTACGCTCCATACATCTTGGCACCAGTGTTCCGTATCAGCATGGTTGACCGTATGAATTGCAATGGCTTGCGGATCGTGGTTTACCGCCGCGTCCGGGTGTCTACCCAAAGCTTCAAAAATTCCCTGCGAAGCGCCGCCGCCGCCCGCGAAAAGGTCAACGATTATGCCCATGCTTTTCCCCGTCTACTCTACATATTTCACGGTCGTTCATGTGTCTTTTCCTTCATACACACAAGGCCATAAAGCCGTATTTTTCACCAACCATCCTTCCCTCTGGCGTGCTATTTTAAATATCCTTTGTGTCTGGACGAACATAAAATGTCCCTTTATTGCTTCCTTTTTCTTGTTCATCGCTGTCGCGCTCATCATCAGCGTCGGCAGAATCAGATGGAGACGGAGCGGATTCGGCGGGAACAGACTGCTGCTCCATATTTTGCGCGAACTCGGCCATTTTTTGGAAATTGACGGCCATAGCGCGTTTTTCCGCGTCCAGCTTTTCGGCGGAAATTCCGAGGTATCGCAAAATAATTTGGTCCCCTGTCTCCCCATTCGGCGGGAAGGTGTCATAGACAAAGTATTTTGACTGAATTACATTTTCCCTCACCAACCACACAAAAAAATTGTTCAGCCTCAAAGCGATATTGGAGGCTTTCTTCATTTTTTCATGCTCTGGATACCTGTTGTCAGGCGTGTTGTTGATAATTGTCATCTTTTTGTCACCTTCCTATAGAGATATAATCCTGTCATTTTAATATGTTATTAAAGTCCACGTACTTAAAGCTCTCAATAGTGTATCAATGAAAAAAGGCGTTATGCTTTCTTGTCAGCATAACGCCTTTGAAAAATTGAAGTTTTGGCTTAATTCAAATTTAGTTTAAGACTTCACACTTGAAATGCCCGGCAAGGATTGGCTTCGAAAGCGTACTCCCGCCCCAAAGGCTGCCCCTACCGCCCCGTGTTTTCCCCGAATGCGCGGGTCAGCCCCGCCAGCAGAACATCCAGGGCCTGATCCTCTTCGCAGCGTCCGCTCTTGACCCGCCATTCGGCATCCATGACAAGCGCCATGCATCTGGAGAGGGTCGCAAAATCCATCCTGTCCGCCAGTCTTTTTTTCGCCTCCGCGTCCGAAGGGAAAAGTGAAACCCGCTCTCCGGCCTTCAGGCGCCAGAGATGGCGCATGTCCTTTGCCAGCAGGGCCAGCAGGCGAAAGAACAGGTCTTCGCTTTCCCGGTTTCGCGCCGCCTCCTCAAGAGCGGCCGGCAGATCGCCCGCTTCGATGCGCCTGAGCAGGGAGAAAATGTTGCATTCGGCGCTGGAGGCGCACAGCGCCGTCATGGCGGCGCTTATCGCGCCCGTTCCGCCGCTGGCTTTTTCCGTCCGGCTCAGCAGGGCGAGCTTTCGCAGCTCGTTTTCGATCACGGACGCGTCCGGGGGAAGGCAGGCGCAAAACTGTTCCAGGGCGTCCGGCTGGAAGCGGAGCTTCAGCTCTCCGGCGCGAACATGGGCCCAGCGTTTGACGCCGCGCTCGTCAAGGCCGCCCTGGCGCCATATCCAGCCCTGTTTGCCGGCGAAGTCAAAACAGGGAAGTTTGGCGATGTGCGGGGGGATTTTGGGCCTGCCCTTGTCAAAGGAGACTTCCAGGCAGAAAAAGGACAGGCATGACGGCGAAGGGCGCGCCAGGGCTTTTGAGAGACGTTTCCAGACCTCGGCCGGCCACTGTTGGGCCTGCCGCACGATGAGGGCTCGGGGCCTGCCGAACATGCCCTGCAGGGTGAGCTGTTCCCAGAAAATTTTCGCGGGTTCCTCGTCGCCCCAGTGGACATGGCGATCCCACGGCCTGTCCCGGGGGAAAAACGCCGCCGTCAGGGCTTCCAGGCGGCACCTGAGCAAAAGGCTGTCCGGGCAGACAAGAAAGGTGAAGCCCGGCGGCCGGCCTTCTCCGGTCATGGGTCACCCCGCGACGATATTGACCAGTTTTCCGGGCACCACAATAACCCTGCGCACCGTCAGTCCCGCCGTGTGCCGCCGCACCGCCGGTTCCGCGAGAGCCGCCGCTTCCAGGGCGGCTCTGTCCGCCCCGGCTTCAATTTCCAGGGTGCCGCGCAGCCTTCCGTTGACCTGCACGGCCACGGTCAGCATGTCCCGCGCTGTCGCGGCGGCGTCCCAGGATGGCCAGGCGGCTTCCGCGAGCCGCCCCTCATGGCCGGAGGCTTCCCACAGCTCCTCGCAGAGGTGCGGAGCCACAGGGGAGAGCATCGTCAGGGCCGTGGCCGCCGCCGAGGAAAAAACGCGCCGCTCCCCCGGGCTGTCGCCCAGTTTTTCCCGCGCCAGGTACAGGGCGTTCACAAGCTCCATGACGGCGGCTATGGCGGTGTTGAACTGAAAGCGGTCCATGTCCTCCCCTGCTTTTTTGACGGTGAGGTGTTCCTTGCGGCGCAGGTCGCGGGCAACGGCGGTCTCCGCATCGCCGGCGCCGGCTTCGCAGGCCCCAAGGGGCAGGATGCGTTCTCCTTCCTCGGCGAAGAGCCGCCACACGCGGTGCAGAAAACGGGACGAACCTTCAATGCCGGAATCGGACCAGTCGAAATCCCGCTCCGGCGGGGCGGCGAAAAGACAGAACAGACGCACGGTGTCCGCGCCGTATTTGTCCGTCATTTCCGTGGGATCAACAACATTGCCCCTGGATTTCGACATTTTGCCGCCGTCCTTCAGCACCATGCCCTGGGTGAGCAGGCGCGCGAACGGTTCGGAAAGCTCCGGCGGGAAAAAACCGAGATCCCGCAGGGCCTTGGTGAAGAACCTGGCGTACAGCAGGTGCAGGATGGCGTGCTCCACGCCGCCTATGTACTGATCCACGGGCAGCCAGTAGCGGAGCGCCCGCCCGTCGAAGGGGGCGTCTGTTTTGCGCGCGTCGGTATAGCGCGCGAAATACCAGGACGACTCCACAAAGGTGTCCATGGTGTCGGTTTCGCGCCGCGCTTCGCCGCCGCAGGACGGGCAGGAGCAGTTTACGAAAGCCTTTGCCTCCGGCAGGGGGGAGCGGCCGTCCTCCCGCGTTTTTACGTCAAGGGGCAGAACGACCGGCAGGCGTTCTTCCTTTTCCGGCACAAGGCCGCATCTGTCGCAATAGACCACGGGGATGGGCGCGCCCCAGTACCGCTGGCGGGAGATGTTCCAGTCGCGCAGGCGAAACTGCACGGCGGCCCTGCCCTTGCCTTCCCTTTCCAGAAGTTCGGCCACGGCCTCCCTGCCCGGCGCGCTTTCCATGCCGTCGAAACGGCCGGAATTGACCATCCGGCCCTCGCCCGTGAAGGCCGCCTCCATGCCTTCCGGTGCCGGGGGTTCCCCGGAGGGCCAGATGACCACCCGCACCGGGAGCCGGTATTTGCGGGCAAAGTCGAAATCGCGCTGGTCGTGCGCGGGAACGCCCATGACCGCGCCGGTGCCGTACTCGGCCAGAACGAAATTACCGAGCCACAGGGGCACGCGCTCGCCGGTCAGGGGGTGCAGCGCGTACGCTCCGGTAAAAACGCCCTCTTTCTCCAGAGTGTCGGCCTGCCGGTCAAGCCTGTCCATGCCGCGTATGCGCTCCGCGAAGGCGCGGACTTCGGCGGCTTTTTCGCCGCCTTGGACAAGCGGCTCCACCAGGGCGTGCTCCGGGGCCAGGGTCATGAAGGTGACCCCGAAAAGGGTGTCCGGCCGCGTGGTGAAAACCTCAATCTCCCGCGCGCCGCCGACGGGCCTCTCCAAGGGAAACTTCACCGACGCCCCGGCGGATCTGCCTATCCAGTTGCGCTGCATGGCGATGACCCGTTCCGGCCAGCCTCCCTCCAGCAGGGCGAGGTCATTGAGCAGCTCGTCGCCGTAGGCGGTTATTTTCAGGAACCACTGGGTCAGATCCTTCTGCGTCACGCGGCTGTCGCAGCGCCAGCACAGGCCGTCGATCACCTGTTCGTTGGCGAGCACCGTGTGGCAGGAGGGGCACCAGTTCTGCGGGGCCTTCTTGCGGTACACAAGCCCTTTCCG
>JAISXC010000127.1 GCA_031270875.1 Desulfovibrio sp. | reverse complement strand
CTGAACGTCATCACCGGCCCCGTCAGCCCGGCGGACACGCGCGCCCTGAAAAACCTCCTGCGCGACGCCGGCCTTTCCTTCACCCTGCTGCCGGACATTTCCGACAATCTGGACGGCGGGCACGCCGCGACCTACCGGCGTCTGCCTTGCGGCGGGACGCCGCTGGAGCGGATAACCCGCATGGGGGGGGCGCGGGCCACTCTGGAACTGGCGACATTCCCGCCCGAAAGGTACTCGCCCGGACGCTGGCTGGAGGAATGGCGCAATGTTCCCCTGCTGCGCCTCAACATGCCCGTCGGCCTGCGGGACACGGACGCCTTTCTCAAGGCCCTGGAAGACCTCGGGGGCGCCATCCCGGAGGAAACGCGGCGGGAGCGCGCCCGCTGCCTCGACGCCATGATCGACGCCCACAAGTACAGCGCCCTGGGCCGGGCCGCCATATTCGGCGAGCCGGACACGGTTTACGGGCTTGCGCGACTGGCCTGCGAAAACGGCCTTGTGCCGGTTGTGGCGGCCACGGGCGGCAACTGCCCGCCGTTCGTGGAGGCTCTGGAAAGGGAAATCCGCCCGGCGGCGGACAATGCCCCGCTGGAGCGCGCAAGCGTGCTGAACTTCGCGGACTTTGACGACATCGGCGCGGCCGCGGCGGCGAACGGCGCGAACCTGCTCATCGGCAACTCCGACGGGCGGCGGCTGGCCCGGGAGCGCGGCATCCCCCTGATCCGTTGCGCCTTCCCCGTGCACGACCACGTGGGCGGACAGCGCATCCGCATTCTCGGCTATTCCGGCGCGATCCGGCTTCTCGACAGTTTCGCCAACGCCCTTATCAGCCGCCGCGACGCCTCCTTCCGCACGGAAATACTCGCCCGGCACCACAGGGAGGCAAGCGACGGCGCGCCCCCGCCCCGGCCGCTCCCCGCCCGCTCCAACGCGGAGAAGACGGCGCGGCATCCCTGCTTTTCCGCCGGGGCCTGCCGCACGGCCGCCCGCCTGCATCTGCCGGTGGCCCCGGACTGCAACATCAGCTGCAATTACTGCCTGCGCGCCTTTGACTGCCCCAATGAAAGCCGCCCCGGCGTGACGGCGGCGGTTTTGTCGCCCGAGGAGGCCTTCGCGCGGTTCGCGCGCGTCAAGGCGGCCATGCCCAACCTGACGGTTGTGGGAATCGCCGGTCCCGGCGACGCGCTTGCCAATTTCGCCGAAACGGCGGAGACGCTGCGTCTGGTGCGCGAGGGGGATCCGGAGATCATCTTCTGCCTGTCCACCAACGGCCTGCTGCTGCCCCTCTACGCGGCGCGGCTCGTCGGGATGGGGGTGGGGCACGTCACCGTCACCATCAACGCGGTCAACCCGGCCATCGGAGCGCGCATCTGCAAACATGTCACATACATGGGAGTAAAGTACGAGGGGGAGGCCGGGGCGGCCATCCTCATGGCCAACCAGCTTTCCGGCCTCAGACTGCTGACGGAGGCGGGCGTTGTCTGCAAGGTGAACATTGTGCTCATCAAGGGCGTCAACGACGCCCATGTGGAGGATGTGGCGCGCAAGGCGGCCTCGCTCGGCGCTTCCATCACCAACGTCATGCGGATGATCCCCGTGCGGGGCAGCGTCTTTGAGGACATGCGGCCCGCGAGCGACAGGGAGCACGCGGCCCTGCGCAAACGCTGCGAAGCCCACATCCCCCAAATGCGCCATTGCAGGCGGTGCCGGGCCGACGCCGCCGGACTGCTGGGCGAGGACCGCTTTTTCAGCCCGCGGGAACCGGCGCCGGAGGCGCCCGCCGCCCCCGGACGGGAAACGGAACGGCCCGCGCGCGTCGCGGCGGCGCGGTTGGCCTGAGCGGGGATGTCGCCATGCGGCTTGTCGACGTCACCCTTGCCTGTCTCGGACGCGCCGGCCGCGACGTCAGCCGGGAAGACGCCGCGAGCTGGCGCGCGCTTCTGCGCGACCTGGGCGCGGACAGGGTGGAGGACGCCGCTGATGGCGACGGGCGCGCGCATCTTTGCCCGCTTGCGGATGCCGGCCCATGCGGGCCGCTGTTTCTGGAACGCGCGGCGGACGTCGTGCCGGAAGAGCTGGCCGGCAGGGGAACAGCCCCCCTGCGGCTTTTCGGCCTGGACGACGCCCTGCTGCTTGAGGATTGGCGCGGCTTCCTCGCGCGCCTGCGCGATCTGGCCCCATCCCCGCCTCTGGAGCTTGCCTTCGGCAACAGCCTGGGCTGCGCCACGGCCCTTGGCCTGACCTGGCTGCTCGACGGCGGGGAAACCCTTGTCTGTTCCTTCGCCGGCGTGGGCAATCTGGCCCCTTTCGAGGAGGTGGCCATGGCCCTGCGCATGTCCGGCGCCGGAAGCTTCACCGGGCTGTCGCGCCTGCCTTCCGCGCGCGCTCTCTTCGGGCGCATGGCGCATGCCCTTGCCCGCGCTCTTGTGCCGCCCACAAAGGCCGTTGTCGGGCACGCCATATTCGCGGTGGAATCAGGCATCCATGTGGACGGGCTGCGCAAGGATCCCGCGCTCTATGAACCTTTCGCGCCGGAATCCGTGGGCGCCAAAAGGCGCGTGGTGCCCGGCGCGCATTCGGGAGCCTCGGCCATACGTCTGTGCTGCGAGGTTCTCGGCCTGCCCTGCGACGCCGAACAGGCTTCGGATCTGCTGGTGGCCGTGCGCAACCTGAGCCGCAAACTGGGACACAGCCTGGGTGAGGACGAATTCCGCTTTCTCCACGAACGCGTCTGCCGGGAGGGCTGGTATGCGGCCGTTGCGTGTGATTGACGCCACGCTCCGCGACGGGGAGCAGGCCCCCGGCTTTGCCTTCGCCGCCGAAACGAAAGTCCGTCTGGCGCGCCTGCTGGACGAGGCCGGGGTTTACCAGATTGAGGCCGGCGTCCCCATCGCGGGCCGGGAAGAGAGAGACTGCATCCGCGCGGTGAAGGAGGCCTGCTCCTCGGCGCTGGTTTCCACCTGGAACCGCGCGCGGCCCCGCGACATTGAGGCCGCCCTGGCCTGCGGCGCGGACATTCTGCACATCTGCATGCCCGTTTCCCAACGGCAGATAAGCAAAAAACTGGCCCTCGCGCCCAAGGCGGCCCTGGCTCGCTACAGGGAATGCGCCTCCCTGGCGATTGCCGAGGGCGTTGCGGTGACCGCCGGCTTTGAGGACGCCTCAAGGGCCGAACCCGCGTTCATGCTGGGCCTGGCCCGCGAACTCGGGGAGCTGGGGGTCGCCAGGATACGCGTCAGCGACACGGTGGGCGTGCTGACGCCGGAGCGGACGGAAAACCTCGTGCGCCTGCTGGGTCAGGCCGGGATGGAGATGGAAATCCACGCCCACAACGATCTCGGCATGGCGGAGGCCAATTCCTTCCGCGCGGCCATGGCCGGCGCCTCCTTTGTCAACACCACCCTCACGGGCATCGGCGAGAGGGCCGGCAACTGCGGCATGTTCGGCTTTGCCCGTCTTGTGGAGCGCAGCGGCCTTTTTGCCTGCGCGCCGGACGCGGCGCGGGCCGCCATGGCGGAACGCCGGGCCGCCCCCTTTCTGCGGCGCGACGAAAAACTGTCCCCCGGATGGGGCATGGAATGGAGCATGGAATGGAATACACTTCAGTAGCCGTCGTCACGGACAGGCAAGGCAATCTCGCGCGTTTCTCCGACGATGTGCTGGTAACGGTCTACCGTAAACATGCCGGGGGCTGGATCTGCGGAAAGAGCATCCGTTTCTGCGTGGAACCGGGGCAGGATCTGGCCGGTATGCGGGGCAAGCTGCGCGATCTGGCCGAAGCCCTGGGGCGGACGCGCATTCTGCTCGCCGCTTCCGTCAGCGGCATCGCCTGCTCGGTGCTGGACCAGCGGGGCTTCAGACTCTGCGAGATGAGCGGCTTTTCCCCGGGAGAGCCAGACGTGCTTGACGCGCTCGCGGAAAGGGCGTCCGCCCCGGCCCAATCCGTTCCGTCCCCCTCTCCCGCGGAGATCTCGCCCGGCGTCTACCAATGCGATCTCACCGACATTCTGAGGGAATATCCGGACCTCTCCTCCAAAAAAATCCTGCGGCCCTTTTTCGACAAGACGCCCTTCGCGGAGTTGCGCATAGCCTGCGGCCACGTTCCGCCCTGGCTTCTGCCGGAGTTGAAGGAGCGCGGCCTTGAACATGACGGGCCCCGGCCGGAAAACGGCAAACTGTGGCTGCGCGTCCGGCCGTCGGCCTGCGTTTAGCCCCCCGTTCTTTTCCGGGCGAAAAAGTCGCGCAGCAGATCGGCGCATTCCCGCGCCCGCACGCCGCCCATGCGCCAGATTTTGTGATTCGCCGGCATGTCCAGGTATTCCGCCCGCGAAACCACAGCCCCGGCCGCCTCGTCGGCGGCGCCGAAAACAAGGCCGTCCAGCCGCGCGTGAGCAAGGGCCGCCGCGCACATGGGGCAGGGCTCCAGCGTGACGACGAGGACGCAGCCTTTGAGGCGGTAGTCGCCCAATACCCCGCC
>JAISXC010000111.1 GCA_031270875.1 Desulfovibrio sp. | reverse complement strand
CGAGAAGCCTCGGTGATCTGCTGGCCGACAAGCCCGCCCGCGTTTTGATGACCGCCGTGCGCGGCATGTTGCCCAAAAACCGGCTGGGGCGCGCCATACTGAAAAAGCTCAAAATATATACCGGCCCCGATCATCCGCATGTGGCCCAGAATCCGCAAATATTACAACTGCCCTGTTAGGAGTTCGCGCAAATGAGTGAAAAATTCGACTACGGCACAGGCCGCCGTAAAACCGCCACCGCGCGCACGCGCATTTATAAGGGGACCGGCGCCATTACCGTCAACGGACGCGCCTGTGAGGAATACTTCCCCCGCAAGACGCTCCAGATGATTGTTCGCCAGCCGCTCGTGCTTTCAAAGCTGGCGGATAAAATTGACGTGAAGGTGAATGTCGCGGGCGGCGGGGTTACGGGCCAGGCAGAGGCTGTACGCCACGGCATTTCCCGCGCGCTCCTGGATGTGGAACCGGAACTGCGTGCCGTGCTCAAAAAAGCCGGCCTGCTGACGCGTGACGCGCGCAAGAAGGAGCGCAAAAAATACGGTCTGCGCGCAGCCCGCGCCAGTTACCAGTATTCAAAGCGTTAATCGCCCGTTGCAGGGCATGCTTTGCCGGCCCGGGCTGGTTTTCCCGCAGAACCGGCATCAATACGGCGGAAGTAGCTCAGTTGGTAGAGCGCCTGGTTGTGGCCCAGGTGGCCGTGGGTTCAAGTCCCATCTTTCGCCCCATACAAGAATCTCACGAAGCCCCGCAAAGCCTAAAAAGCCAAGCGGGGCTTCGTGAGATTATCATTTGGTGCCCGGAGCGGGAGTCGAACCCGCACAGCCATAAGGCTAAGGGATTTTAAGTCCCTTGTGTCTACCTGTTCCACCACCCGGGCGAATTGAAAAAGCCGTTTACTCGTCTGCGGCGGAAGAAAATTCCATCCTGTCCGGCCCCGCCTGTTTTCCGTTGCCGCAAACGCGCTTGATCTTGAGGCCCGGCGGCGGGGTGGAGGGGATAGGGCGATCTTCCTCTTCCCATTGGCCGGGTTGGATCCAGTATACATGCAGTGATCTGAAATTTTTTTCAAGGCAGAGGAGGCGGCCGGTAACGCCGGCGGGCAGAAGGCCGGCGATTTCGTGGGCGAATTTGCGATACCTGTAGAGTTTGTGCGTCTCAAAGGCGCACTGGCACAACAACATGTCGCCTGTGGGCGTAAAATCCGGATGCTCCGCGCCGGCCCTCAGCATAAGGTTTTCAAGAGAACTTATGAGCGTCTGCTCGGCGGCGAGCAGTTCTTCGTATGACAATACCTCGTCATAGGTGAACTGCCCGAAAACTTCACTGATGTTTTTGTACATGACCACCCTCAAAGGGCTGATATACGCCAAGACGAAACGGGAGGCAAGGAAGCGGTGAAAACAAAACGGCTACTGACGCCGTTTGAAAAGCTTTTCCAGAGCCGCCGCGTCCCAGCGCAGCACACAGGGGCGCCCGTGGGGGCAGTATTCCCTCTCCGTCGTGGCAAGCCACTGCGTCAGAAGCCCGGCGGCCTCGTCATCCGTGAGGCGCTGGCCGGCTTTCACGGCCCCTTTGCAAGACATGTTCACAAGCATCCCCGCGAGATCGTCCTTGCGTCCGGCAAACGCCTCCCTGAGAAATTGTCCGGCATGCGAGCGCGACAAAAGGGGCGGCGTGGCCAGAACAAGGAGAGAGGCATCCGTGCAGGAAAGCTCAAACCCCAGGGAACGCAGATTTTCGTCAAGTTCGTACAGGCGCGCTTTTTCCGACGGGTGCAGGCGCAACTCCAGAGGCAGGGCAAGAGGGCGGCCTTTTCCGGAAAAAGCGTCTTTTTGCGCGGCTTCGAAGAGAACGCGCTCGTGAGCGGCGTGCTGGTCCACAAGGATGAGCGCGCCGCTGTCGTCCCGCAGCACCAGATAGGTTTCAGCCACCTGCCCCAGATAGGCAAAACGGCCGGGAAGCTGCGGCCCGGGAAGCCGGGGCGTCCGGCCGCCCTCAATCCGGGAAATGTTTCGGCAGGTCTGGTCGGAAACGGGCGCGGCGCTTTCCTCCGCGCCGTGGGATTCCACAGCGGCCTCTCCATAGGCCGCCGGCGCTTCCGAGAGGGTGGAATGAACCTCCGGACCGGACTGATGGTAAACGAATGTTTCCGTATGCCCGGCGCTCTCCCTGCGGGGCAGCAGACGAGGATTGTCAAGCTCTCCCCAGAAACCTGCGGGCGTATGCGCGCTTTTGCCCTCCGCGGCAGGCGCGTCCGGCACTGCGGAGCCCGCATCCAGGGCATTCCGGAGGGCATTGAGCGCGGCGGAAAAAACGGCCGCGCTGTCCCGAAAGCGGACTTCCGATTTGGCGGGATGCACGTTCACGTCCACATCGGCCGGGTCCAGGCCCACAAAAAGAACCGCCTGCGGGTAGTCGCGGCTGGTCAGCCTGCCCCTGTAGGCTTCGCGCACGGCGGCCAGAAGTCCTTTGTCAATCACCGGCCGGTCGTTGACGTAAAGCAGTATGCGGTCGCCGCGCGGCTGGCTGACCTGCGGCGCGGCGGCAAAACCGTGCACGCGTATGCCGTGGCGTTCCATATCGACCGGGAGCAGGCCATCCACAACAAGAGCCGGCCAGATCCGGGCAAGACGATCCCGCAGACTTTGGTCCGGCAGAAATCGTAAAACCTCCCGCCCGTCGGAATTGAGCGTAAAGCCCGCTTTCAGGCGGGCAAGGGCGAGTCTGGAAAGCCACTCCTGGGCGCGTCTGAATTCCGTGGACGGGCTTTTCAGAAATTTCAGGCGCGCGGGAACATTGGCAAAGAGGTCGCGCACTTCCACCACAGTGCCTCTGCGCAGGGCCGCCGGACGGCGGGCCGCGATGCGCCCGTGCTCCACTTCCAGGCAAAATCCCGCGCTTTGGCCGTCGTCCGGACTGACGGCGGAGGTGATGCTGAAACGGGAAACCGAGGCAATGGAGGGCAAGGCCTCTCCCCTGAAGCCGTAGGATCTGATGCGCGCAAGATCGCGGATGTCCGCGATTTTGCTGGTGGCATGCCGGGTAACGGCCAGTTCCAGATCTTCAGCCGCTATGCCGCAGCCGTCATCCCGCACGCGGATGAGGCCCTGGCCGCCGTTTTCCAGAGTCACGTCAATGTTTCCGGCTCCCGCGTCCAGGCTGTTTTCCACCAGTTCCTTCAGGGCGCTGGCCGGCCGCTCCACCACTTCGCCCGCGGCGATCTGATTGCGCAGTTCCGGCGGCAGGAGAACGATTTTTTGTTTTTTTTCAGGCATGGAGACAAAACCCGTCTTTTATGGTAGAAAAAGCTTGCAAGCGGCTTGTCATATGGCACAGAATGCTTATGTATTCAACAGGAGACAATATGCGCCCATGCGAAAAAATCATATACGGAAAGGCATCTCCTGGCAGACGCAGCCCCATTCCTTGCGGCTATGATCCGGAATTGCTCTACGTGGAATGCGGCAGTTGCGGCGCACCAGTCATGTGGGGAGAGGGCCGCGCCACCCGCATTCTGGCGCAGGCAGGCATTGACCCGCTGGAGCTTGATTCTTCCTGCCTGCTTGTCACGGACGCCTGCCCCATGTGCAGCGCCAGAACGCATTATTCCGTGCAGATTTTCCGCGTCTCAAACGGCAATCCGCCGCAGTTCGGGACCGCCTAGCGGGCGGGCGCTCTTTCGCGGCGTCCTAAAAGAAAATCCAGGTCAAAATAACAAAAAGCGGCACAAGGATCCCCACGGACCAGACCATGTATCCAAAAAAGCTCGGCATGGGCACGCCCTGTTCCTCGGCTATGGAGCGCACCATGAAGTTGGGGGCGTTGCCGATATAGCTGTTGGCGCCCATGAAAACCGCGCCGGCGGATATGGCGGCCAGGGTTGTGGCCATGCCGGTCATCAGGGCGGCGGCGTCGCCCCCGGCCGTATTAAAGAAAACCAGATATGTCGGCGCGTTGTCCAGAAAACTGGAGAGGGCTCCGGTAAGCCAGAAATAGGCCGCGTTGACCGGCTGCCCGTCCGA
>JAISXC010000060.1 GCA_031270875.1 Desulfovibrio sp. | reverse complement strand
GCGCCAGCAGTAAATCCACATGAGTCCGCATGGTTCCGCAAAACCTTGCGGACTCTTTATTTTAAGGGTATTTTCATTCCACATGAGTCCACATGGTTCCACTTGCTTCCGCGCCATTTCATGAGTAATATCTTGGGCAAGAGAGAGTCTACGGGCCGTTTCAGCAATGCCAAGGCCCGTGTCAACTGCCATGCGCACGGCCTTCAGCTTGAATTCCAGTAAATGCCGGAGCGGGGAAATCCTTCCATAAGTCCTCCTTTTTTCCAATATGACTTATGGCGTCCGAAATTTCCAGCCTACCTCATCGGTCGCAATGACCATCGGACGGGCAGGTGGCCGTGCTTGAGCTTGTCGCGCATGCCGTTCAGGTAATGCTGAGACGGGCATGATCAAACCCGAAGAACGGTACGCGGCATGGTGCGCTTGAGGGTGCTGAGCAAAAATCTTGACGTTTACATATAACGGGAAACAATACCTGTTACCTCACACCTGCAGAGCCGCGAAATCCGCAATCCGCGTGAAGCGCGAGCGCAGGGCGCGGAGCATGGCCAAGCGGTTATTCCTGATGGCCGTGTCCTCGCACATTACCATCACCTTGTCAAAAAAAGAATCCACCGTCGGGCGCAATTCCGTCAGGCATGCCAGGGCAGCCGCATGTTCGCCCGCAATCCAGAGATTGTCCAGCCGGGGTAGCATATCCTGCAGGACGGCGGCAAGATTTTTTTCCGCTTCTTCAAACAGCAGCGTGGCGTCCCAGCCAGCGGGCAGGGGGATGTCTTCCCGTTTGCGGACAATATTGGCCACGCGCTTGAAGGTATGCACTGCTTCCATGAAGCCGGCCTTCCGGCTGAAGGCCGTCAGAGCCGCAAGCCGGGCCATGCAATTCCCGATGCGGTCTATGCCGGCATTGAGGACGGCGTCGGCCAGCGGAGTTTCCTCTCCTAGGGAGAGAATATGCCCGCGCAGTCTGCCGGCCGTAAATTCCATGAGCTTGTCAAGCGTTTCCTCCCCGGGCAGATTTTTGCCCTGTGCGGTATAATTGCTCAATACCTCGACAAAGAGGGAACGGATGTCCAGATCAAGCCCGAAAGCCAGCACAATGCGAATAATGCCCAGCGCGCAACGTCTGAGGCCGTTGGGATCGGCCGTGCCTGTGGGTATCATGTTCAGGCCGAAGCAGCCGGCGAGCGTGTCCGCCTTGTCCGCCAAAGCCAGCAGCGCGCCTGTGAGACTGCGGGGGAGCGGGGAGTCGGGGCCCGCCGGGAGGTACTGTTCTCCCAAAGCGCGGGCCACCTTGGGGCATTCTCCCTTGCATCCGGCATAAATGCCGCCCATGACGCCCTGCAGGTCGTCAAATTCCTTCACAAGCCCGGTGACAAGATCCGCTTTTGAGAGTCTGCCGGCGCGCGCCGCCGCTTCAGCAAGATCGGGCGCGTACTGTTGCGCCAGCGAGCGGCACAGGCTTTCCAGGCGGCGCGTCTTGTCGCCCATGTTGCCAAGATTGCCGATAAAAATGACATGCTCGAGCTTTTCAAGCCAGAGATCAAAATTTTCCTTCAGGTCCGAGCGCCAGAAGAAGCGCGCGTCTTCCAGTCGGGCGCGGAGCACGCGCTCCCAGCCGTTTTTGACAAGCCGCGCATCCTGGGACGTCAGATTGAGAACCGTAAGGAAATACGGCAGCAGGGAACCGTCGGACGCTTCAATGCCGAAGCTTTTCTGGTGGTTTTCCATGCTGCTCAAAAGCACTTCGCGCGGCACTTCCAGAAAATCGGGATCAAAGTCCCCCAGCAGGGGGACGGGATGTTCCGTCAGACCTTGCACTTCATCCAGCAGGCTTTCCTTCCAGAGCACTCTGCCCCCCACAGACCGGGCCAGTTCGTCCCCGCCGTTCCTTATCCGCTCGCGGCGCGTCCGACCGTCCGGCGTCACGGCGCCCAGTTCCGTTATGACGGTCTGCCATGCTTCGGCATGGGAAACGGCAAAGGGGCCGAAACCGTGAACGCGGTGGCCGAATGTTTGTCGTCCGGATTGAACGGGTCCCAGTGTGAAGGGGATGATTTCCGCGTCCAGCAGGGCCAGAATCCAGTGCAGGGGCCGTCCCCAGGCAAGGCTGTATGCCCCCCAGCGCATGCGTTTGGCAAAAGGCAGGCCGTTGAGGACAGCAGGACAGAGATTCGCGAGAATTTCCGCAGCCGGCGCTCCCCCGCTACGTTTGCGCACTGCCATGTATTCGCCTTTCTCCGTCTGTATGCGAAAGGCGGCGTCCACGGAAAGGCCGTTGGAACGCGTGAAACCCTCCAGCGCCCTGCTGGGCGCTCCTTCAGCGTTGTATGCCGCGCGTACGGATGGCCCCGGAACGATCTCCTCCCTTTCCGTCTGAGCGGGCTGCATGTCCTCAATGCGCACGACAGCCCGCCGAGGAGTGGTCATTACCCGCACACGGCCGTGTCCCAGGCCGGCTTCGTCAAGAGCGGCCGTGAAGCGTTCTCTGAGTTCCACCTCTTGTGGCCCGAGGAAACGGGACGGCAATTCCTCGCCGCCGACTTCAAGCAGAAATGTCGCCATTACCGGACCTCTGATTTTTTTGCGTTTTGAGGAGTCCATGCCGTCTTCGGCGTGCGCTCTCCGTGTCTGTCAAAACGTGGGAAACTCCGTTACATGACAAATTCACTTTTTTACTCCCGGCGCAGAAGGGGATAACCCATTTCTTCCCGTTGCGTCGCGTACAGGCGCGCCACGCCCGAAGCCAGCGCCCGCACGCGGCCGATGAAGCCGGTACGCTCCGTAATGGAAACAGCGCCGCGCGCGTCCAGCAGATTGAAGGCGTGAGAACATTTGAGGCAATAATCGTAGGCCGGCCAAGGCAGGTTTTTGGCGAGCAGGAACTTGCACTGGTTTTCATAATCAGCGAAATGGCGCAGCAGCATATCGGGGTCGCTGGCTTCAAAATTGTAACGGGACTGTTCAACTTCGTTCTGGTGATAGATATCGCCGTAGGTCACTCTGGCGTTCCAGCGCAAGGCATAGACCGACTCTTTCCCCTGCAGATACATGGCAAGCCGTTCAAGCCCGTAGGTCAGTTCCACGCTGACCGGAGAAAGATCAAGGCCACCCACCTGCTGAAAATATGTGAACTGGCTCACTTCCATGCCGTCAAGCCAGACTTCCCAGCCAAGGCCCCAGGCCCCCAGAGTGGGAGATTCCCAGTCGTCTTCCACAAAACGTATGTCGTGCCGCGCCGGGTTCAGGCCGAGCGCTTCCAGACTTTGGAGGTAGAGTTCCTGCGCGTCGTCCGGTGAGGGTTTGAGCACCACCTGGAACTGGAAATACCGCTGCAGACGGTTGGGGTTTTCTCCATAGCGGCCGTCGGTGGGGCGGCGGGAGGGCTCCACATATGCCACCAGCCAGGGTTCCGGACCGATGACGCGCAAAAAGGTGCTCGGGTTGAAAGTGCCGGCCCCGCACTCCACGCCGGAGGGTTGCTCCAGCACGCAGCCGCGTCCGCTCCAGTAGTTCTGGAGCGCTGCAATGACATCCTGAAAATACATATATGCTCCTGAAGTCGCATCTGAACCGGTGAAAGCCGAAAAGCCGGCCAGTCATATCCGCCGGAATCTCCCTTCCTCAAAGGCGATGCCCAGATGATACTGCACAAAGCCGTCGATGGCTTTTGCGCAGGCCCTGCGCTCCGGCAGCGGCATATCATCGCAGGGCCAGGCGGAGGGCGCCGTGTGCAGAACATGCCGCAAAAGGGAAAGCCCCGCGTTGGAAAGCTCCGTTGCGTAAGCGGCATATGCTGGGCGGCAGCGTGGACAGCGCGCCTGCCCTTCATCCGCCAGGAAGAGAACTTCTCCGTCAAGCGATGCGCCGCAACGGCCGCAGCGCTGAAGTCCGGGCGCAAGGCCGGAAGCCCCGGCCATGCGCAAACGAAAAAAGAGGGGGAGCAGGGGGGGCAAATACGGCGCATTTTCCATAGTATAACGCAAGTCTTCCACAAGCTCAAAGGCTTCCGTCGCGTTTTCCGGCGGCACGCCCAAAGTTTCCACAAAACGCAGGCAGTTAGCGGCCAGGCCCATGCGCTGCCAGTTGCGACGCAGGCGCTGGGGTCCCGCTAGCAGAACGGCTTCCTGCAGATTGAAAAAATGACCATTTCCCGCTGTCCGTATGTGGCAGTGCAGAGTATTGAGCACATCCAGGCAACCGCAGAAACGTCTCCGACTGCGGCTTGCGCCGAAGGCGAAAAGGGTGGCGATTCCGCGGGTCCTGCAGAGCGTTTTCAGCCAAATGTCCGTTTCCCGGAAACGCCCGATGCGGAGCACAAATCCGTGGTCAGCCCATTCTTTTGTCATCCATGTTCTCTCGGAGAGCGGAGCTATTCCTGTTGAGTCTGCGGGGGAAACCGCAGGGTGCGCACCTGGCCGGACTGCCCGGGAACAGGCATATCCCGGCCGTTATAGCGTATGCGCACTCCACCCGCGTTGCCCAGTTTCATATCCAGTTTTTCCTGGAAGGTCAGAGCGAAGGTGTCTCCCTTCTGAAGGGAAAACTGGCGTGTGTCCGTGCCGTCCGCGCGGGAGTATATCCAGCATTCCTCCACAGCCGTGACAATGACGTTGTGGGTGAGGGGCTTTGTTTGCGCCGCTTCCGGGGCGGCCGGCTGGATTTGCGTGACAGGGCTTGAAGGCGGCGGTGTGGATGCGGCAACAGGTGTTTCTGCGGTTTGCGGTTTCAATTGCGGCTCCGGCGGCGCAGGACTGTTTTCGTGTATTGTTGTGCGCGATGCCTTTTGTGCGTTGTCTGCTGTCTGGGGCGGTTGCGGCTGGCTCTGCCTTGGAGCGGCGGGCGGGGATGGCTGCGCGAGCCGCTGCGGCGTTGTATTCAGCGTTGTGTATAGAGGCCAGGCAAGGGCAAGGATGCCGGCAACGACAATCAACAGTGACATTGCGAGCGTGCGGTTTCTTTTGGGTGCTTTTCTTGACGCTTCGGGCAGATAGATGTTTAACTGGGCCGTGACTACGCCGTCGGGCGGGGGAGGGATGACGGCGGAGTTTACTTCCTCGGCGGCAAGGCCAAGAAAGGATGCGTAGGAGCGGATAAAGCCCCTTATATATGTCGGATGCGGCAAGGAGGCTGTGTCTCCTTCTTCCAGAGCGCGCAAAAGGCGTGCGCCGATTTTCAGGATTTCGCTGACATCGTCAATGCTCAAAGCCCGCTTTTCACGCTCGTTGCGCAGGGCCGCGCCCAGTTCCTCCAGTGTCATGCATGGCCTCTGTGTTTTCTGCTTTTTATCCCGTCGTGTTATAGACGTATGTCAATAATCGCTTTGTTTTTAAGGCTGGACGTGTATTCCTCAAAACGCTCCGTCGCTTTGGGTTCGCGCAGAATGGCGTCAATCCGGGGAGTGGCTTCTTCCAGCGTGAGGATTTTTTCCGCTCCTCCTCCGGGCCTGAACAGGCGCACTTGTGTCTTGAAAGTCATTCCGTTGTTTTTTATGTCAAAAACATCAGATACTTTCCCCGGCTTGAGGGCGGCAAGATGCGTTTCCAGCTCCGGGTTCAAATTTCCCCACGGCACCGGTCCCATATTCCCTCCTTTGTCCTTGTTGGGGGCAATGGAGTATTTGCGCGCGGCCTCCTCAAAAGACAATGAGCCGTTTTTCACCTTGGCCGCGAGGGTTTTTCCGTCCGTCTGAGGATGATACACAAGAAAACCCCATTGCAGCCCTTGGCGATCGTACAGGCTGTCCTTGTGGCTGTCGTAATAGGCTTTGATTTCCTCAGGCCGGACGACGACCCTGCGCCCGACGGCCATTCCCATAATCTTTTGCCGCAACAGGGTTTTTTCCATATTTTTGCGAAGTTCCGTAAGTGGAATTTTTTGTTCGGCGAGCTGGGCTTCAAACTGCTCTTTGGTAAGCCTGCGGGTCTGCATTATCCTGGCGAGTTCGTTGTCCACCTCGCTGGCGGAAATATGAACTTTAAGGCGTTTGGCCTCCTGGCCGAGAAGAATGTCCATGATCATCATGTCCAGCACTTTGCCCAGAATGTTTTTTGCCTCTACGGCTTGCGACGGATTTTCGGGGTTGATCCGCGCGCGCGCCAGTTCGGGCAAGGCGGCTTTTTGCAGATCCACCATGGTGATGACCTGGCCATTGACCACAGCCGCCACCTTGTTCAACTGCGCGGCATGCGCGGAAAAGGCGATGCACAGCAGTGCTGCGGGCAACAGCAGAAAAATTTTTTTCACGAATCTATCTCCTTCACATTCCCGGTGTCGCACGCGGGGCAATCATATCTACTAGCTCAAGCGGACCTAATTTGCAACGGGATCCGCCTCAGGGCGTTCGTCCTCATCCTCCGGCTGCAGCGGGGCCACAGGTATCACGTCCGTGCGCTGCGGTGAGAGCAGATCCTCTTTTATATGGGGCGATACCCGGATGTCGGCAAGCGCGAGACTCGCCTCAAGCCAGCGCCGGAAAGCGGTCAGTTTTTCCTTTTCGAGCAATTGCCGTTCTATCAGCGCATAGGCGCCTGCCACGTCCACTGTGCCGGCCGCAAGGCGTTGTCTGAGGCAGAGGGTTTCCCATATCGGCCCGCGTGCCACGGGGACAGCACAGGTTAGCTCGGCAAGATTGTCCAAAGGTTTTTGCCATTCGGGAGGAATATCCTGCGGCAGAATATTCTGACATTGCTCCGCCACCGCGTGCGGCGGCATCGTGACGGCTTTGGAAAAGACATTGCGGTAGGCTTCCAGATCTTCCTTTCGTTCCGCCGCGACGAAACAGACATTAAGCGTTCCCGGCAGGCGGAAATCAGCCGCGTGTTCCTGGTAATAGGCGCGCACAGCGGGCAACCCTATTTTGATGCCAGGCAGAAGAATGTTTTTTTCAAATCGCTGCACGGACAGGTGGTCACGCAGCAGGTTCTGCCATTCTGTTTCGTTGAGGGATCTGTCCGCAAGAAGGCGCGAGAAATCTTCCTGACCGTAGTCGGCGCGCACCTCTGTCAGAATTTTTTCCATATCCTCATCATTGACGGCCAGTTTGTGGCGGACGAGATCCTGTCGGACAAGGGCATTGACGATCAGCGTCCCCAGCGCGTCTCCGTAGCGGCTTTTCATTATTTTCAGCGAGTGCGTTTCCCACGCGCCGCTGACGGAAGTGCGTCCGTCCAGCAACGCCTGCATGGTGCGCAGATAGATGGGTTCGCCATTGACAGTGGCCACAACGCCTTCGGGCAGACGCGCCTGGAGGCAACCTGCGGAAAGCAGGCAGACAAGCCAGGCAAAGACGCGCATGAAGAACATCATACTCCCACCAGCTTCACTGTGCAAAAATATGACGCATTTTGCAACAAAGGCAGCTTGGCGCAGCGGATCAACGTGAGGATATCCGCATTGTTCCGGCGTCATCGCGTAAAATGTGCGCTGCCGCCGCGGCCAGATCATCCGCCACATGGATAAAGGCGGGCACGTTTCCTTCCTCTCGGCGGCCGTACCCCGTACGCACCAGAACAGACCGGCAGCCGGCGGCAAGCCCGGCTTCGACATCCAGCGCCTTGTCGCCTATCATCCAGGATTGCGCGAGGTTGAGGCTCATTTCCGCAGCTGCCCGCAGCAGCATGCCCGGTTGGGGTTTTCGGCAGGCGCATGGGCCGGTGAAGTCCGGATGATGGGGACAATGATAAAAAGCATTTATGATGCCGTTGCGCGCGGCAAGATCCCGGTTCATGTGTTCGTGCAGGCGCGATACGGCTTCCGCGCCGTAGAGTCCGCGCGCCAGACCGGACTGATTGGTCACCACAACAAGTTTGTAGCTGTGATGGCCTAAAAGCGCCAGGGTTTCCGGCACACCGGGCAGCCATTGCCAGTCGGACCAGTCATGGAGATAACCGGTTTCCCTGTTCAATGTCCCGTCACGATCCAGAAAAATGGCCCTTGACATTTATATTCCCATAAAAACGCAGAGCACGCCGTTGTTACCTGATTTCCATGACGGCTTTAAAAGTTTTTTCCTGAATGACATCTCTCCATATGGCTTCTTTGGAAAGATTGTCCAGACCTTGAAGCCGGATTTGCTGAAGGTGTTTCTCCAGTGCGGCCAGATTTTCGCGCATGTGCCTGCTGTACAGGTCATCAGAGTTATATTCCTTGAGAAGTTGCGCAAAATAGGGAGCGAAATTTCCTCCGTGCGCTTTTTTCAGAATGTTCGAAAGCCCTTCCTTGTAGTTGTTGGTCATGTTGTTCAGGACAATTTTCCAGTCCCGCATGGACTGCCGGTTGCGTTTCATCACCGCGGGATTGTCCGCGCCCGGCTGCTGCATGATCAGGTTGAGATAGCTGAAGCGCGCTCCCGCATTGCGCTGTCCCTCAATATGATACAGCAGAGAACGCAGCCCGCTGAGAATTTCCGCGTCCTCACGGCGCTCCGCGGCGCTTTCGTAGTCCGCGACCATTCGCCGGTACTGCTCAAGGTTGCCTTTAACCACCGGGGAGGAGGTCGCCTGGATGATTTTGTCCAGTTCCGCCGCGAGTTCCCCTGACGGATTGATTTTTACGATGCCGTCCTCCGGAGCCGGCGTTCGGGTGTTATCCCGCGCGGCGGGGTCGCGTTGCTCCTTCAGCGAAAGTTCCGCCGAGCGCAATTTTTCCATGCGCCCGGCGGATGCGGGGGTATTGATGCCGCCAAGCGCCGGGCGGAAGCCCAGATCACGCGCCGCTACAGGCCCGCCTTCATTGAACAGGGCCACTTCTTCCCGCTTTCCGGGAAGAATGTCTTCCTCAGTGCTTCGGAAGCTGCCGCCCTTTGCGACAAGCCCTCCGGCCGAACCGTGGGGGCGGGGAGCGACGGTTTTGCCGCCACTCATGTCCGGGATGCTGAAGTGGAAGGAAGACTGCACGAGTTCTTTGGCATTGCCGGCCATATCATAAATTTTAAGAGGATTGGGATGGCGGGAGCCGACGA
>JAISXC010000022.1 GCA_031270875.1 Desulfovibrio sp. | reverse complement strand
GTGGATACGACTGATGAAGGCTACTTTGACCTGTTGCGGCTGGCCAGTCGGGAGTTTTCCTGCAGCCAGATGTTGTTGCAGATGAACCTTGAAAGCAGGAATATGGAAAACCCGGAGCTTGTCCGCGCTGTGGGAGGCTTGGTCGGAGGACTCGGATATTGCGGGAAGCTCTGCGGGGCATTGTCCAGCGGCGCTTGTCTGCTGTCATTGTACGCCGGCAAGGGGTCGGAGGAAGAAGTGGAGGACAGCCGCGCCAATCTCATGATTGAAGAGTTGGTCCAGTGGTTTGAAGAGGAAATCGGCGCGCGGCATGGCGGCACGGATTGCAAGAATATCCTGAAGGGCAATCCCCGCAACCGTGTCGAGCGATGCCCGCACATTCTCTTGCGGACCAATGCAAAAGTGCATGAAATCCTTGAAAAGTACGGCTATGATCTTATGACGGGAAAACTTGAACTGTAAAGTTTACGGATTTTCTCAGGAGACATGGCCGTCGTGCTGTTTCCGTGTTCCGGGGCCAGAGAGACGCCGATCATATTCATGCAGGTTGCCGGGGAGGGTTCTCCATGTCGATGATTTATCTGAATAATGCCGCAACCTCCTGGCCAAAAGCGCCGGACGTTGAAAACGCGGTGGCGCAAGCCATTGCAGGGATCCCCATTCATCCGGGCCGGGCAGGCTTTGAGGCTCCGGATCCCGAGGGTGACTGCAGGAACCTGCTGGCCCGATTACTGCGGGTCGATGCGGCCAACCGCATTATCCTGACCCAACACGCAACGCACGCCCTGAATATCGCTTTGCACGGCTTGCGCTGGAAAGATAACGCCGTGGTCGTAACGACCAAGGCGGAGCACAATGCTGTTTTACGCCCTTTGTATTTTCTGCAGAAGCACAGAAACATACAGGCAGTGCATGTTGATGTGGACAGCGCGGGACGCGTTGGTCTGAAAACATGGGAAACCGCCCTGAAACAATACAGGCCGCAGCTTGCGGCGGTAACGCACGCTTCCAATGTCACCGGCAGCATCAATCCCGTGGAGGAACTGTGCGGAATGGCCAGGGGCATGGGGGCCGTTACCCTGTTGGATGCCTCGCAGACGCTTGGTTTTGCCGAAGTGCTTCCGCAAAGCTGGTCCGTGGATATGGTGGCCTTCACCGGGCATAAATACCTGCTGGGTCCCACGGGGACCGGAGGACTGTATATTGCGCCGCGCATTGATCTGGAGCCGGTATGGGTGGGCGGAACGGGCATTTTGAGCGAACTGGAGGGAATGCCCCCGGAGTTGCCCGCGCGCTTTGATGCCGGTACGCCCAATACCCCCGCCTTTGCCGGTCTTGCGCGGGCGCTGCGCTGGCAGCAGGAACATCCTGTTCCCCAGGCTGAAATTGAAGCGCGCGCGGAACGGCTGGCATCCGGATTGAAGCGGCTGGGCGCTCACGTGAGGGACTGGCGGGGACCGCATACTCCGGTGCTGTCTTTTACAGCACCCCGCCGGTCGGTTGCCGACCTGGGCGAAATGCTGCACATGGGCTTTTCCGTTGTTTGCAGAACTGGCCTTCATTGCGCCCCGTTGATTCATGGCTGCATTGACGCAGGGCCGGAGGGAACGGTCAGGTTCAGCCTGTCGCGTTTCACGACTGATGACGAAGTGGAATATGTCCTCTCCGCGATCCGGAGCATTTTGCATGATCCCTTTTGAATGCAAAAAACTCGAAAACTGTTTTGCCAGCAGCGCCGTGTATCAATACCGTTCCGAAAAAAAGGTGGACGAGATCTTTCTGAACTGGCTTGAGCCGGTCAGTGATTCCTTCCTTTGCCGGCGTGATTTCCCCCGACCTTTTTTTACGGCGGTGCTTGTGGACGGAACGCAGATAAAAGGAGTCATCGGGGATACCGCCATCAAGGTTATATACCCGAACGGAACCGCCGCCGAGAGCAAGGAGGCATTTGAAAAACTTTTGAAGACGCGCTGACTCCCGGCTTTTGTGCAGACCCTTTGGAGGCGCACTCAGTGCAAGATGGAACAGTTCTGAACACAACGGAAAGCCTTTGCCCGGAATGCCTCAAGCGTATCCCGGCCCGGAACGTGCGCTGCGGCGACAGGGTCTATCTTGTCAAAACCTGCCCGGAACACGGTCTTTTCCGTACAGTCGTCTGGCGGGGCGAACCGGCCTATGAAAGCTGGGGGCTTTCCCGCAGGGAGTCCGCGAAAAAAACCTTTCCCGCGGAACACAGCGGAAACTGTCCCTTTGACTGCGGTCCGTGCCGGGCGCACAACAGCCGGCCGTGCGCCGTGCTGCTGGAAGTAACTTCCCGCTGCAATCTGAATTGCCCGGTATGCTTCGCCGATACGCGTGCCTCCGCCACGGGAGCGGACCCGCCGCTGCAGGCCATTGAGGGTTGGTATCGCGCGCTGCTGGCGCAAGGCGGCCCGTGCAACATCCAGCTGTCGGGCGGAGAGCCCACAGTCCGCGACGACCTGCCTGAAATTATCGCCCTTGGCCGCAAACTCGGGTTTGATTTTATACAGCTCAACAGCAATGGGTTGCGGCTTGGCGCGGATCGGCACTACGCGCAACTTTTGCGGGACGCCGGCCTCGGCTGCGCATTTTTGCAGTTTGACGGGACCGGGGACGAAATATACCGGCGCATCCGGGGGGAGGCCCTGTTGCGGCGGAAAGAGGCCGCCATCAAAAACTGCGCGGAGCACGGCATAGGGGTTGCGCTCGTTTCCACTCTGGTTCCGGGGGTCAACACCGCCGATATCGGCAACCTGGTGCGCTATGCCCTGCGTTGGGTTCCTTACGTGCGGGCCGTACACTTCCAGCCCATAGGCTATATCGGGCGCTACCCGAAAACGCCGCGCGACGACGACCGGTTTACCATCCCGGAGATTATTCGCTCCCTGGAATCGCAAACCGGAGGCATGGTCAGAATTGAGAACTTCTTGCCGCCGGGCGGTGAAAACGTCCACTGCTCATTCCACGCGAATTTTGTTGTCCTGCCTGACGGCTCGCTGAAACCGTGGGTTTCCGATTCCACCGCGTACTTCAGGGACAGAGCGGAATACGACGGCGACGGCTCGGCGCGCGCCCGCGAGTTCATGGCCAGGCAATGGCGCGCGCCGCAAACGCGTGAACCGCGTAACGCCTCCCGGGCGGACGAACCGGAGGAGTCTTCAGCCTCTTTGAATGCCTTTTTGTCACGCCTTGAAACCCATACCCTGAGCATTTCCGGCATGGCCTTTCAGGACGCCTGGAATGTGGATCTGGAACGGCTGCGTGACTGCCATATCGGCATCATGAGCCATGACAACCGCATCATACCCTTTTGCGCCTACAACCTCACTTCACGCGCCGGTCGGACATTGTACCGGACGCAGGACGTTATTCATGAACGACTTCAAGGGCACGCCGGGCTACGACCACTGGATAGCCCGAAAAATCGGCTGTGAACGCCGGATGTCGCGGGCCTTGCTTGAACGGTATCAGGTGGACAGGCTCAACACGGTGATTCGCCACGCATACGCCCGAAGCTCTTTCTATAAACGGCACTTGCGGGAATGCCGCGACGTTCCGCTTGTCAGTCCTGCTGATCTTGAGCGCCTTCCTTTCACAACCCCGCAGGATGTGCGGGACTCAGGACTGAAAATGCTTTGTGTGAACCAGGGTGGGATCAGCCGGGTGGTGACACTGCCGACTTCCGGAACCACCGGACAGCCCAAGCGCCTCTATTTCACCGACCAGGATCAGGCCCTTAGTCTGGACGCCTTTGTCCAGTCCATGTCCCAACTCGTCCGGGCGGGCGATCTCGTCTACATACTGTTGCCGGCCAAACGTCCGGGCGGCGTTGGCGATTTGTTGCATCAGGCGGTTTCGCGGCTGCATGCCGTGCCGGTGAAATATGGGCTGGTTTCAAATTTGCCGGAAATGCTGGAGCATCTGCTCAAGCTCCCCATACGCTGTCTGGTGGGGATCCCTGTGCAGGTACTGGCGCTGACCAGGTATTTCGCGCTGAAGAGCGCCGGGCGTCCTGTGGCCCTGCGGAATGTTCTGCTTTGCACGGATCATGTTTCAAGGGCGATTCGTGAAGAAGTGCAGCAAATCTGGGACTGCCGGGTTTTCGACTATTACGGTATGACCGAAGCCGGTTTCTGCGGCGGCATGGAATGTCCGGCGCATTGCGGATACCATCTCCATGAGGCTGACCTGTATATTGAAATAATTGACCCCGAGAGCGGGCGCGCGGCTCCGGAAGGATATGAGGGCGAAGTGGTCGTTTCCACATTGACCCGGTGCGGGATGCCCTTGCTTCGTTACAGAACAGGGGATCTGTCGCGTTTTGTTCCCGGCTTCTGCTCTTGCGGATCAATCTTGCGGCGCATTGAAAAAATCCGGGCCAGAAAGACCGGTCTGGTTTCCATGGGA
>JAISXC010000302.1 GCA_031270875.1 Desulfovibrio sp. | reverse complement strand
GCGATCGTGCAGCCGAAATCCATGACGGCCAGCCGCTGGCACAGGGCCATGACAACTTTCATCTGATGCTCTATCATCCAGATGGATATTTTGAACTCGTCATAAATCCAGCGGATGTGACGGATGAGCCCCTCCACGTCGGCGGAATTGAGGCCGGCCGCCGGCTCGTCAAGCAGAAGCAGCCGGGGATTTCCGGCGAGGGCGCGCGCCAGTTCCACCCGGCGTTGCAGGCCGTAGGGCAGATTTTTGGGAAATTCCCCGGCGTATTCCGCCAGATCCATCATTCCCAGCACCTCGCGCGCCTTTGTTTCAACGGTCTTTTCCGCCTTCCTGTATCTTTTGGTGCGCAGCACGGCGCTCCAGAAACCATAGCCGAGCCACGCATAGCGGGCCAGGCGTATGTTGTCCAACACCGTCAGGTCGTTCCAGAGACGAATATTCTGAAATGTGCGGGCCATGCCCATGGCCGTCACGCGATGCGGTTTGATCCCGTTGAGCCGCTTGCCGTCAAAAACAATAGTCCCTTCCGTGGGTCTGTAAAAACCGGAAACAATGTTGAAAACAGTTGTCTTGCCGGCGCCGTTGGGACCTATCAGCCCCACAAGCTCACGCTCCTCCATCCGGAAGGAAAAGTTCGAGAGCGCCTGAAGACCGCCGAAGCGTTGCGTCAGACCGGTGATTTCAAGCAGGGGCACGGAAAATCTCCTCACCGAAAACTACTTGAAGGTGATCCAGCGTTTCAGACGCGGAAAAACCTGGGTAAGCTCCCTGTTGCCGAGAAAGCCCTCGGGCCGGAACTGCATGAGCAAAATCAGAATGAGGGGAATAATGACCCATTTCCAGACCTGGCTCAGTTCATAGCTCGCCGGCAGCAGGCTTGCGGCATGAAGAATGTCGTTGAGCCAGGGGATGACAAAGCGCAGCAGCTCGACAAGCAGGGTGAAGACAACCGCGGCCAGCAGCACGCCGGAAATGGAGCCCATGCCGCCAAGGTACACCATGACCAGACCTTCGGTGGATTTGAGTATGTTGAAGGACTGGGCGTTCACATATCCGTAGACATGGGCATACAGGGCGCCGGAGAGTCCGGCGAGCCCAGAGGAAACCATGAAGGCCATGATTTTGACGCGGTTGGTGTTCACCCCCATGATTTCCGCCGCCACCTCGTTCTGGCAGACGGCGGAAATCCCCTTGCCGTACGTGCTTGTCATCAGGCGATAGAGCGTCATGACGCAGACAAAAAGACCGATGATGGTCCAGATGAGCATCCAGGGAATATCCGCCACGTCCGACATCGCGTTGACCACCCTTTTCATGCCGGAAAAACCGCGCGGGCCGCCAATGGCGTCGATGTTCTCCACGACGGAGATGATAATGTAGTTGGCGGCGATGGTGATGATGGCCAGATAGTCATCCCGCGTGTGAAAGGAGGGCAGAGCCACAATCAGGCCGAACAGGGCCGCGGCGAAACTCGCCCCGATGAGCACAAGCGGAAAAAGGAAAGGAGCCAGTTCCGGTGGAAAAAGCGCCGGGCCGAACAATTTGCTGTTGGTGAAAAAAGCCACGGAAAGCAGCGAGCCCACATAGGCCCCCACGCACATGAATCCACCGTGCCCGCAGGAAAACTCGCCCATGTAGCCGTTCACAAGGTTCAGGCTGACGGCGAAGATACAGTTGATGCCCATGAAAGTAATGACGGTCAGCACGTACTTGTCCAGCATGCCGGCCTGGGCAAGCCCCACCAGCGCGACGGCGGCGGCGCAAAAAAGAACATTAACGGTGTAACGCTGCATGGCCGCTTTCCGTCATATCTTTGTTGTCAGGGGTTTGCCGAAAATGCCTGTCGGCCGTTGCCAGAGAATGAGCAGCAAAATGGAAAAGGCAAAAAGATCGCGAAACGTGGACGGCAGGAAGGCGGCCACCATAACCTCCACAAAGGCCAGCAGAAAGCCCCCGGCAAAAGCCCCCCGGATCTCGCCTATTCCGCCGACAACGGCGGCGATAAAGGCTTTCCATCCCGTCATGGCTCCCATGTACGGCTCAAGCACAGGATAGGACATGGCAAAGAGCATACCGCCGATCCCGGCAATTCCCGAGCCCAGCATGAAGGTAAAAACGATCACGCTGTCCAGCGGTATGCCCATGAGCGGCAGGGCGAACCTGTCCCAGGAAACCGCCCGCATGGCCATGCCCATGCGCGTTTTCGTCACAATGAAATGCAGGGCGAAAAATACAAGAACCGCCGCGAGAATGACCCAAAGTTTGAGATTGGTCACGGCGATGCCGCCAATATTGTAAATGCTTTTGTCCAGCAGCACGGGCAACGTTTTACGGCTTGCGCCAAGCAGGGCCAGATTGCCGTTTTCCAGCACAAGCCCGCACATCAGCGCGGTGATGACCACATAAAGCCGGTGCGCCCCCTTGCGCATCAGGGGCCGGTAGGCGATTCTTTCCAGCGTGACGCCCACCAGGGAGGTAAAAATCATGGTCAGCGGAATGGTCAGAGCCAGGGTCAGCCCGCGGGGAAAACCAAACATGCCATCCGGCGAAAGAAAGGCTGTGGAAATGAAAAAGGCGAGGTAGGCCCCGACCATGAAAATGTCGCCGTGGGCAAAATTGATCAGCCGCAGAACGCCGTATACAAGCGTGTAGCCCAAGGCTATGAGGGCGTAAAAGCTGCCCCATTGCAGGGCATTGACGCATTGCTGCAGGAAAAGGTCCATGCGCGGCTCTCCTTGGATTCCCCTGGTTCTCCGGCGCCGCCGGAAGCGGACGGCGCCGGATGCCGGTGGTTATTTCGGGCAGACGGATTCTCTGAAGGTAAAATCTCCCCTGTCGTCAATGGCCACAATAACCGCGCATTTGACGGGGTCGCCCTGGGAGTCGAAACGCATGTCGCCGGTGATGCCGTTAAAATTCTGTACGGAAGCCAGGTTGTCGCGGATCAGCTTGCGCATTTTGCGCGTATTGTTTTCCAGCCTGCCGGCTTTCTGTATGGCGTCCAAAACCAGGGCAACGGCGTCCCAGGTCAGGGCCGCGACGTCGTCCGGCACATACCCGTACTTTTTGTTGTACTTGTCAATAAATTCCTTGGTTGCGCCCTTGGCCCCCGCTGCGGCGTAATGGGTGGAGAAGAACTGCCCCTTGCACGCGTCGCCGCACAGCTTCATCAGTTCGGCCGAACCCCAGGCGTCCGAACCCATAAATGAGCCCTTGTAGCCGAGATCGCGCGCCTGCGGCACAATGAGCGCGACAAAGCTGTAGTTTTCCGGCAGAAAAATAAAATCCGGCTTCGCGGCGATCATTTTCGTCAACTGGGCGGAAAAATCCTGGTCTTTCGGGCCATGGGACTCAAAGGCCGCCACAGAACCCTTGCCGTGGCGTTCTTCCCAGGCATCCCTGAAGTTGTCGGCCAGCCCCTTGGAATAATCATTGGAAATTTCAAAAAGGACGGCGGCCTTTTGGGCTTTGAACTCCTTTGTGGCGAAATCCGCCGCCACCGGGGCCTGGAACGGATCAAGGAAGGCGGCGCGGAACACCCACGGGCGGTCTTTGGTGGCGTCCGGATTTGTGGACCAAGGGGTGATCATGGGCGTCTCGTTGTCGTTGGCCACAGCGCCCGCGGGCACAGCCTGACGGGAAGACTGGGGGCCGACAATCGCCAGGACGTCATCACGGTCGATCAGCTTGAGGGTGACGTTGACCGCGGTTTCCGGTTTTGACTCATTGTCCTCGAAAATAAATTCCAGCGGGTATTTTTTGCCGCCTACATCAAGGCCGCCCTTGGCGTTGACTTCCTCCCTGAAAAGCTCCGCGGCAAACTTGGTGGATTCTCCGACTTTGGGGATTTCCCCGGTCAGGGGGATGGGAAAGCCGATTTTGATTGTCTGCCCGGCCAGAGCGACGCCCGACGCGAACAGCGTCGCCGCGCAGACCAGCACGATTGCACGCGCGTGTTTCAACATGGGAAACTCCTTTTCTCAGCGCAAAAGTTGAAATTATGGCAAATCAAAGGGCCAAGGCCGCAGGCTTTGGCCTGACGCGAAATATTCCTATACCCTGTCAAGGTTGTTTCTTTCAAGAAAATTCTGCCACATTTTTGTAAAAACAGCGTCCGCCCTCGCGGAGACAGCCAAGCGCGGGTTCCTGACCCCGGATTCCTCAACAAAAACGTTTTTTGTGCCAGGCCCAGGCCGTGCCGATAATGTCCTCAAGGCGGGGCAAATCCGGGCGCCAGCCCAGAATCCGCTCGGCCAGTTCCGTGCCGCCCACCAGGGACGGCGGATCGCCAGCCCGGCGCGGCCCCTCGATCACGGCTATCTCGCGCCCGGTAACGGCGCGCGCGCAGTCAACCACCTGCTTCACCGAGTAACCCCGACCGTTGCCGAGATTGAAGCTCCCGCTCACTCCGCCGTCAAGAAGGTACTCAAGGGCGAGCAGATGCGCCCGGGCAAGATCGTCCACATGAATATAGTCGCGGATGCATGTGCCGTCCGGAGTATCGTAGTCCGTGCCGAAAACGGACACATGGGGCCTTCTGCCCGCTGCGGCGTCCAGAACGAGGGGTATCAGATGGGTTTCCGGATTGTGGTCTTCGCCTATCCGCGCCAGAACGTCAGCCCCGGCCGCGTTGAAGTAGCGCAGATTCATGTAACGCAGGCCATACGCGGCCGCGTAGTCGGCAAGCGCGGTTTCCACCATCAGTTTGCTTCTGCCGTACGGGTTGACCGGAGCTTGCGGGTGTTCCTCGACAATCGGAATCCGGCGGGGTATTCCGTACGTGGCGCAGGTTGAAGAGAAAATGAAGTCGCGGCAATCCGCCTCGCGCATGGCGCGCAGCAGATTCAATGTCGCCGACACGTTGTTCAGGTAATATTTTTCAGGGTCGGCGACGGATTCGCCCACACAGGCGTAAGCCGCGAAGTGCATGACGACGTCCGGCCGAAAATGCCGGAAGGCCAGACGCAGCTGTCCGGCGTCCGCAAGATCGCCCAGCACAAAATCGCCCCACTGCACGGCGCTCCTGTGCCCGCAGGCCAGATTGTCGTACACGACGGTATTGTAGCCCCGCTCATGGGCCGTCCGGTTCAGATGGCTCCCAATGTATCCGGCCCCGCCGGCAACAAGAATGGTTTTTTTGCCGCTCACGCCGCGTCTCCTTTTGAATCACGACCACAGCCGGAAACTTATCCGCTCGCGGCGGACATGTCAAAACAAACAAAGATGGGCGCCGGGACGCCCATTCTCCTTCGCGCCGGACATACGCGAGGCGGTTGAAAAAGTTGAAATCATGCCAAAAAGTCATCTATCCTTGCAACAGCCTCCTCAAATTCGAAATCCATGACCAGCATGTCGATCTCATTGATCAGCGTCCGCTGGCCCGGGGAGAGTTCCATGCCGAGGCAGTCAGTCAGCAGATCATTCACGGCCTGGGCGTCCATGGAATTCAGGGCCTGCTTCAACTCGTCCAGTTTCCGGGGCAACGCGGCGTTCTCCGCGGATAGCCCGCCGTTCCCGGCCTTTCCCTGGGCGGTCAGAACTGGAAGCACAAGGTCGAACGAGCCGGTCAAAGTTTGCAGTTCATTCAGGAAGGATTGCGTTTCCTCTTTCAGAAAGCCGGCGTCTCCATTGGAAGCGGCATTTTCAAGCCGCATGGCGGAAAACGCAAGTTTCTCGGCCCCGATTGTCCGCAGAGATCCTTTCAGCGCATGCGCGGCGATGGCGTAGGCGGAAAGATCGCCGTCGACAAGCGCCGTCAGCAACCGGGGCGTCAGTGTTCCGCAATCCTGGCGGAAAACGGAAAGAGTGCCGGCATAAGCCGATTTGCGGCCGCCGACGTTTTTTATCCCCTTTTCCATGTCAAGCCCTTCCACAAGGTCAGGCCGCGCGACCGCTTCGACCGCCCGCGCGTCGCGGGCGGGACTCTCAATCGCCCGCTGTTTCTCAAGAGGCAGCCATTTTTTCAAAACCGCGTCCAGCGCCTGCGCCTCAAGGGGCTTGGGCAGAAAATCGTTGAACCCGTGCTCCAGAAAAATCTCCCGCTGGCCCACGACGGCGTTCGCCGTCAGAGCCACAATCGGAACATTGCGGAAATATTCATCGTTCCTGCCAAGTCGCCGGATCCTCAGCGTGGCTTCCAGCCCGTTCATTTTGGGCATCATGTGGTCCATGAAAATCAGATCATACCGCCTGTCTTCGACCATTTCCAGCGCCTCGGGGCCGTCCATGCAGGTTTCCACGGCGATGCCGTAATAATCCATGAATTCCCTGGCCACCCGCAGGTTTGTGAGCACATCGTCCACCACCAGGACGGTCGCCTCCGGAGCGGAAAACAGGGGAAGGCCGTTCGCGTCGCTGACACGGTGTTCCGAAGAGGATGCGCCGTTCAGAGCATTCGCCAGGGGAACGCAGTAAACCGGCATCGCGATGTTGCTCGTGCCGGGAATGGCCGCAGCGTCGCCAAAGGCCGCCATAACCACAAGTCGGGTCCGGGGATTTTCCTCCTGACACACTTCAAGACACTGCTGTTCGCATCCCCGGAAACATCGCAGGGCATACCGCGAGGATATGAAGGCGTAGTCATGGAGGCCGGTTACAAATTCTTTTATGAAATCACACCGCCTTTCCACCAATTTCGGTTCAGGCACGCCAAGTTCCTTCAACGCCGACATGATGGACAGATGCCGCGCCTCCGCTTCTTTGAAGAACAGCACGCGTTTTTGCCCGGGGTCCGCGAGAGAAGCCAGTTTTTTCGATGATCCCGCCTGCTGCCGGATGGTGGCGGTAAATTCGGACCCGGAGCCGTATACGCTGGTCATTCTGACATCCCCGCCCATCAGGCGGCACAGATTCTGGACAATGGCCAGACCGAGCCCTGTTCCCTCGA
>JAISXC010000141.1 GCA_031270875.1 Desulfovibrio sp. | reverse complement strand
CCGGTGGCCGCCTGTTCCGCCAGTTCCTTCATGCGTATCAGCTTTTCGTCAATGACCGACAGCGCGCCGTCAGCCGTCTGGATCATGGAGATGGCGTCGGCGGCGTTGCGCGCGCCCTGGTGCAGGGTGGCGATGTCCGCCCTCTGCAATTCGCGGATGGCGAGGCCGGCTGCGTCGTCCGCCGCGCTGTTGACGCGCAGGCCGGAAGAAAGGCGCTGGGTTGAAGTGGCCAGCCGCGAGTAGTGCAAATTCAGGTTTCTGGCCGTATTCAGGGCCATCATATTGTGATTGACAACCAAAGACATGGGACACCTCCTACGGTGGGTTGGTTAAGCTGTGTCCGGTCTGCTGCAATTGATATGCCAATTAAATTTTGTCATTAATATCAATTAATTGAGTATAAAATTTTTTGGAAAAAGTCTAGACTTTATGCCTGAACGGAAAATTTGACAGAAACAACGCAAGGTCCGCTTCCCGAAGAAGTGAGTCCACTTTTCTTGACACGGACCGGAGGCTGCCATTATTTTGTTCAAAAGGTAAAATTGCTGTGATGAAAACAGCCGTCATGGGGCCGGTGGCCGTAACGACACGCTGACCAATCTTATCAAGGGGATGGAGGGCCGCTGTCTCGCAAAAAACGCCAATGCGAAATAAATCGAAGGAGTTTCCATGCAGTTCGACTGGACAAACCCGTACCGCACGATCAGAACGCCTGTTTTCGCCAGAAATGTTGTCGCCACTTCCCATCCGCTGGCGGCGCAGGCGGGGCTGCGCATGCTCCTTGACGGCGGCAACGCCGTGGACGCCATTCTGGCCGCGGCGGCCATGCTTACGGTTGTGGAGCCCGTATCCAACGGCCTGGGGAGCGATGCTTTCGCCATTCTCTGGGACGGAGGCCGGTTGCACGGGCTCAATTCTTCCGGCGTCGCCCCCGCGGCCTGGAGTCCGGAATTTTTCCGCAAGCGCCACGGGGAGGACGACAAGGGGCTTGCCAAAATTCCCGTCCGGGGGTGGGATACGGTGACCGTGCCCGGCTGCGTCGCGGCCTGGGAAGCGTTGCACGAGCGCTTCGGCTCACTCCCCCTGGCCCGCATTCTGGAACCGGCGGCCTCGATTGCCGAGCGCGGCGTTACCGTCGCCCCGGTGGTGGCCGACAAATGGGCGCAGGCCGTCCCCGTGCTGCGGGACTGCCCCGGCTGGGCGCGGACCTTCATGCCGGGAGGACGCGCCCCCCGGACCGGCGAAAAATTCATCTTTCCCGCGGCGGCAAAGCTGTTGCGACTTCTGGCGGAAAAGGGATTGCGGGAATTTTACGAGGGTTCCGTCGCGGAAGCCGTCGGCGCCTGGGCGAAAAAAACGGGCGGAGCGCTGACGGCGGAAGACATGCGCGGCTTCCGGTCGGAATGGGTGGCCCCCGTTTCCATGGAATACCACGGCTATGAACTGCATGAAATTCCCCCCAACGGACAGGGCATCGCCGCCCTGATCGCCCTGGGCATCCTCAGGCATTTCGACCTGCCGGCCCTGAAGCCGGATTCCCCGGAGAGCCAGCATTTGCAGATAGAAGCCATGAAACTGGCTTTCTCCGACATCCGCCGCTACGTCGGTGAACCCAAAACCATGACCGTCACGCCGCGGCAAATGCTGGACCCCGACTATCTGGCCCGGCGGGCCGGGATCATTGATCCGCGCAAGGCGTCCTTTCCCGAAGCCGGAATCCTCCCCTCCGGAGGCACCGTGTACCTCACCGCGGCCGATGAAAAAGGCATGATGGTTTCCTTCATCCAGTCCAACTATATGGGGTTCGGCTCCGGCATCGTGGAGCCGGAATACGGCATCAGTCTGCAGAACCGGGGAACCGCCTTTTCCGCGGATCCCGCCTCGGCCAATGTCGTCGCCCCGGGAAAACGCCCGTTTCACACCATCATCCCCGCGTTCCTCACCCAAAACGGCAGACCGCGCATGAGCTTCGGGGTCATGGGCGCTGACGTGCAGCCCCAGGGGCACGTCCAGACCCTGATCCGCATGCTGGATTACCGCCAGCAGCCTCAGGCCGCGTGCGACGCCCCGCGCTTCAAGGTCAACAGGGATTTCTCCGTAAACATTGAATCGCGGGCCGATCCGTCGCTGGGGCCGGCCCTTGAGGCCATGGGGCACAAAATTCACGTTGATCCCGTCTATCACGGCGAATCCGGGTCCGGCCAGTTCATCTGGCGTCTGTCCGACGACTCCGATCACGGCTATGTCGCCGCCAGCGACAGCCGCCGCGACGGTTGCGCGTGCGGCTTCTGAACCTCAAAACCGGTTCATCCGCCGTGTCGGTCGATGCCGTCGCCGGGCGAGCAAGCAACAAATCCTGCCGACGGCACTTGTCATCAAAACAAAAATGGTGTATGGTAATAAATATGTGTCAAGCGTGCGTTCCGTACGCTTGTCTTGCGCGCGATTCAGGATCGGCGTTTACGGTTGTCCGGACACATGTCCCGCAGCTTCCGTGATACAACAAAACCACGTGGAGGTATGGCAATGGCGAAACATGCAACTCCCCTGTTGGACCAGCTTGAATCAGGCCCCTGGCCGAGCTTTGTGTCCGACATCAAACAGGAGGCGGCCAATCGGGCCCAAAACCCGAAAGGCCTGGATTATCAAATTCCCAAGGACTGCCCTGACGACCTGCTGGGCGTGCTGGAGCTTTCCTATGTCGAAAAGGAAACTCACTGGAAGCACGGCGGCATCGTGGGCGTGTTCGGGTACGGCGGCGGCGTGATCGGCCGGTATTCCGACCAGCCGGAAAAATTTCCCGGCGTGGCGCATTTCCACACCATGCGCGTGGCCCAGCCTTCCGGCAAATACTATAACAGCAAATTCCTGCGCGATTTGTGCGACATCTGGGATCTGCGCGGCTCCGGTCTGACCAACATGCACGGCTCCACCGGCGACATCGTGCTCCTGGGCACCCAGACGCCCCAGCTTGAAGAAATTTTCTACGAACTGACCCACAATATGAATGTGGACCTCGGCGGCTCCGGCTCCAACCTGCGGACGCCCGAAGCCTGCCTTGGCCAGTCCCGCTGCGAATACGCCTGCTATAATACGCAGGGCATGTGCTATCAGCTCACCAAGGATTATCAGGACGAGCTGCATCGTCCGGCTTTTCCCTACAAATTCAAATTCAAGTTTGACGGCTGCCCCAACAGTTGCGTGTGCGCCATGGCCCGTTCCGACTTTGCCGTGGTGGGCACCTGGAAAGACGACATCAAGATTGACCAGGAAAAGGTCAGGGCCTACGCGGGCGGAGCCATCAAACCCAACGCCGGCGCTCATACCAATCCGAAGTGGGGCGGGTTTGACCTCCAGGCCGAAGTGGTTGACCGTTGCCCCACTCACTGCATGAAATGGGACGGTTCCAGACTTTCCATCAAAACCGCCGACTGCGTGCGCTGTATGCACTGCATCAATACCATGCCGCAGGCCCTGCGCATCGGCGACGAGCGCGGCGCGAGCATTCTCGTGGGCGCCAAGGCCCCGGTGGTGGACGGAGCGCAGATGGGTTCGCTCCTTGTTCCCTTTGTTTCCTGCGAAGCCCCGTATGATGACGTCAAGGAAGTCATCGAAAAAATTTGGGATTGGTGGATGGAAGAAGGCAAGAACCGCGAGCGCGTGGGAGAAACCATGAAACGTCTGTCCTTCCAGAAGCTGCTGGAAGTCACGGACATTCCCGCCGCGGCCTGCCATGTCAAGGAACCCCGTTCCAACCCGTACATCTTCTTCAAGGAAGAGGAAGTGCCCGGCGGCTGGACGCGCGACCTTGAGGCCTACCGCAACCGTCATCAACGCTAGCAGAAAGGGGAGAAAAACATGGCTTTTATTTCTTCCGGGTACAATCCCGAAAAACCGATGGAAAACCGCATCACCGACATCGGCCCCCACAAGTATGACGAATATTTTCCGCCGGTCATCAAAAAGAATTTCGGCAATTGGCTCTATCATGAAATTCTGGAGCCCGGCGTGCTCATGCATGTGGCGGAGAGCGGCGACAAGATCTACACCGTCCGCGTGGGCGGCACCCGCACCATGTCCATAACGCATATCCGCGAATTGTGCGACATCGCCGACAAATACTGCGGCGGCTATCTGCGCTGGACCACCCGCAACAATATAGAGTTCATGGTCACCGACGAGGCGGTCATGAAAAAACTGCGCGACGATCTGAACGGGCGCAAATTCCCCGGCGGTTCCTACAAGTTTCCCGTGGGCGGCACGGGAGCGGGCATCAGCAACATGGTGCACACCCAGGGATGGGTGCATTGCCACACGCCGGCGACGGACGCCTCCGGCCCCGTGAAAGCCGTGATGGACGCCGTCTTTGACGATTTCAAGGACATGCGCCTGCCCGCCCCGGTGCGCATTGCCCTGGCCTGCTGCATCAACATGTGCGGCGCCGTGCATTGCTCCGACATCGGTCTTGTGGGCATCCACCGCAAGCCGCCGATGGTTGACCATCAATGGGCCGACCAGCTCTGTGAAATTCCGTTGGCCGTCGCGGCTTGCCCCACAGCCGCCGTGCGTCCCACGACTGTGGAGTATAAAGGCGGAAAAGTGAAATCCGTCGCCATCAAGGAAGATCGCTGCATGTACTGCGGCAACTGCTATACCATGTGCCCCGCGCTGCCGATCTCGGACGGCGACGGCGACGGCATCGCCGTCATGGTGGGCGGCAAGGTGTCCAACCGTATTTCCTCGCCCAAGTTCTCCAAGGTCGTTGTGGGTTATATCCCCAACGAGCCGCCGCGCTGGCCCACACTGACCAAGATCGTGAAGCACATTGTCGAGGTCTATGCCGCCAACGCCGATAAATACGAACGTATCGGCGAATGGGCTGAACGCATCGGCTGGGAGACGTTTTTCAAATTGACCGGCCTTGAGTTCACCCATCATCTGATTGACGACTTCCGTGATCCCGCCTATTATACATGGCGGCAGAGCACCCAGTTCAAATTCTAGGCATTCTAGCCCCGGCGGCGCGGATACGCGCGCGCCGCCGGGATATGGAGAAAGCAGATGGCCGACAAAGACGTTGTTGTTGATTTTCTGAAAGGCAAATCCGCGTCAAAGTCCAAATTTTATTTCAAGGATTTCCAGGATCTTTTCCCGGACAAGGGCCCCCGTGAAGTGAAAAAAGTTCTCACCCAGCTCGTCAACGAGGAAGTGCTGGAATTCTGGTCTTCCGGCTCCACAACCATGTACGGTCTCAAAGGCGCCGGCAAGCAGTCCCATGCCGAGGG
>JAISXC010000137.1 GCA_031270875.1 Desulfovibrio sp. | reverse complement strand
TTTCTCATTAAGAAAAACATATTACTCAGCCTGAGTCAAAGAAAATAAATTCCGACATTATTCCACGGTCAGCAGCACCCTGAACCCGGGTTCGCCGAGGCGGCAGCCCGGCGGGCCTGAACCAGCTGGGGTTCTCCCCCATGATTTCCGTCCACTGCTCCTGCGTCACCTCAAACCCGCCCAGGTAAAAATCCCGGCTGACTGTCACGTCGTGTCCGGGTTTTTCGTTGTCCGGCGCGTCAGAGCCCATCCGGAAGACGCCGGACGGGATGAGGACGAATTCCATGCCGAGAGAGTTGACGTATGTCCTTTCGGCGGCGAAAGCGGGAAAAGGGCGCGGACAGAGAGCCGGGAGAAGAAAGCCGATGAGGAGAAACACGATGCGGCCTCGCGGCATGGGCTTATTCCTCCAGATTCGACAGTTGGGTGGAAAGATAGCGTTCGCCGGAATCCGGCAGGATGACCACGATGTTCTTCCCCGCGCTTTCGGGCCGCGCGGCTACGGCCGCGGCCGCCCACAGCGCCGCTCCCGCGGAAATTCCGGCCAGGATGCCTTCGGCGAGCGCGACTTCGCGCGCCGTGCTGACGGCATCCTCATTGGTCACTCTGACGATTTCGTCAATAACGGAGCGGTTGAGGATCTTCGGTACAAAGCCCGCGCCTATGCCCTGTATGCGGTGGGGGCCGGGCCTGCCGCCGGACAGCACCGGCGAGGCGTCGGGCTCCACAGCCACGATTCTGACCGCCGGCCTGCGAATCTTCAACACTTCGCCGACGCCGGTGATGGTGCCGCCGGTGCCGACCCCGGACACGAAACAGTCCACTTCACCGTTGGTGTCGGCCCAGATTTCCTCCGCCGTGGTGAGGCGATGGGCCTCCGGATTGGCCGGGTTTTCAAACTGAAGGGGCATGAAGCTGCCGGGTATCCGGGCGAGAAGCTCCCTGGCCTTGCGCACGGAACCGACCATGCCGTCCTTGCCGGAGGTGAGCACCACATCCGCCCCCAGCATGGCCGCGAGTTTCCGGCGTTCGACGGACATGGTTTCCGGCATGGTCAGCACCAGCCTGTATCCCTTGGCGGCGCAGGCGAAGGCCAGCCCGATGCCGGTGTTGCCGGAGGTCGGCTCGATGACCGTGCGGCCGGGGCCGAGCCTGCCCCCGCGTTCGGCGGACTCCAGCATGGCCGCTCCTATGCGGCATTTGACGCTGTTCATGGGATTAAAGGATTCCACCTTGGCCAGCAACGTGCCCGCAAGCCCCTTTCCGAACCTGTCGAGACGAACCAGAGGGGTGTTGCCGCGCGCTTCGACGATCGTGCCGTAAATCCTGCCCCGGCTGTCGGCCCCGTGTGTTTCTGAGGATGCGCTCATATGGCGTACATGCTTTCCTGGTTGATGTCGTATTGGAGGACGGCGAAAATCCGCTCCTGTATTTCCACTATTTCCGGGCCGGTCCGCGCCCTCGGGCGGGGAACGTCCACGGAAATGCGGTTGCGGATGGTGCCGCCGGGGCCAGGGGAGAACACGATCACCTCATCGGAAAGATACACCGCCTCGGGCACGTCATGGCTGACCATGACGATAATGATGGGCGAGGCGTTGTCTTTGGCCTCCTTCCAGAGGCACAGCAGGTCGTCCTGCAATTTTTCCCGTTGCAGGGCGTCCACGGCGGCAAACGGTTCGTCCATGAGAATGATCCTGGGCTCCACCGAAAGCGCCCGCGCCAGGGCGAGACGCTGGCGCATGCCGCCGGAAAGCTGGGAAGGGTATTTGTGTTCCGCGCCGAAAAGCCCCGCCTTGCCCAGGTAAAAACAGGCCTTTTCCTCCGTTTCCGCGCGGGAGGGCCGTTCGGCCCGCCTTTTGCCGGCCGAGCGGAGTTCCAGGGCGAACGCGACGTTCTGCAGGGACGTCATCCAGGGGAAAACGGCGTAATCCTGAAAAATCATCGCGATGTCGTGCTTGGGTCGGTCGGCGAATACTCCGTTGGCCAGAGGCGAAATGAAACGGTAACGGCGCTTGTACTCCTCCATCTCCCCGCGGGTCGAAGGGAGGGGTTCCAGCACGAGCTTGCCGTCGATGCGGATCTCGCCGTCCGTCGGGGCCTGAAGCCCGGCCAGGATTTCCAGAAACGTCGACTTGCCGCAGCCCGAGGGGCCGATCAGGCTCACGATGCTGCCGTCGGAAATGGTCAGGGACACGTTCAGCACTGCGGTCAGCCCTTCGGCCAGCCCCCTGTCGTTCACCACGGAAAAAAATTTGCTGATGCCGCGCGCCTCAATCATTTTTCCCCTATCTCCCCACCTTCCAGATCGCCAGCTTGATTTCAACGTATTTCAGAATTTCAATGAGAAACCAGCCGATAAAGCCGGTTACCATCATGCAGACCATCATTTCCGGAATCAGAAAGTAGTCCTTGGCCTGCCCCAGGAGAAAACCTATGCCCATCCTGCCGCCGTACGCCTCCCCGATGACCAGCATCACCAGCCCCATGGCGACGCCGGTTTTGAGGCTCATGATGATTGAGCCGAAAGCGTGCCAGAAATACACCTTGCGCAGCAGGGTGAACTCGCTCGCGCCGAATACCCTGGCGGAAGCCAGATAGCGCGGATCCGTATCCTTGATGCCCTGGTAGGTGTTGAAGAGCACAGGGTAAAAGATGCCGATGACCATAAGAAATATGTGCATGCTTGAACCGATGCCGAAAATGATGATGGTCATGGGCACCCAGGCCGGCGGCGGAATGGGCGACAGGAGTTGCCAGAGCGGGAGAAGAAAAGCCCTGATTTTCTGATTCCAGCCCATGAGCATGCCAATGGGGACGGCAAGCGCCACCGCGATGCCGAAGGCGGCGAAAAACCTGCCCATGCTGTAAAGGATATGGAGCGTGAGGTCCCTGCGCGTCAGCATGTCCCAGAAGGTAGCGGCCACCGTGCTCAGGCGCGGCAGCAGACTTTCAGGGATCAGGCCGGTCCCCGGCAAAAATTCCCAGAGCAGGAGCAGCGGAAAGAGCAGGCACAGAAATTCCGGAGAAAAAAAATTGCCCAGCGCGTTTTTGGAGAATCCGCCGAGTTCCAGCAAAATCCGGCGGATTCCCCGTGTTTCATACCTGTTGTCCGTCACCAGGTGATCCCTTTGAATTGCGGCGCAAAGAGCGCATCGCCGGGATTTTTGTCGATGGTTCCCTGGTTGACCAGGGCCTGGGCGTAGCCTTTCAGGCCCCGCGTATCAAGCTTGATCTGGAAGCCCAGTTTGGGATTGCTGTTGACGATCGCCTGCCTGGAGACATTGGGAACATACTTCCGGGCAATGGCGACAATATCATCCGCAACGGGATTTTTGCGGATCAGCCTGTCCGCTTCGTCAACGGCTTCAACAAAGGCCTTGGCGTCCTTGGTGCGGTTTTTGACGAAATCCCTGTTCGCGTTGATGGTCCGGCAAGGCGGGTTTTCCCCGGCCAGGTTCGGCTCGATTTTGCCGTCGCCGTCCGCATCGGAACGGCCGTCAAAAAGCGTCCTGTATTTGGGTTTTCCGGCCGCGTCTTTCAGAAGCAGGGCTTCGGCGACAAAGGGTTCCTCCAGAATCGCCCCTTTTACCGCGTTGCTTTCCAGCGCTGCCAGGGCGGCGCCGGGCGCCAGGGCGGTCAGGGTGAATTCAGTGTTGAACCTGTTTTTCAGCGTGTCGCGTATGGCGATAACCGCGCAGCAGGTATTGGAAAGCCCGGCCAGTTGCTGCCCCCTGAGGTCGGCGGGTTTCCTGAAGGGCGCGTTTACCGGCACCACCAGCACCGAAGTGCAGGGGATCTTCACCTGGGCGATGATCGTGATGTTCTGCCCCTTGGCAATGGGAGTGATGACGCCGGTGGGGCAGTTGAAGACGATGTCCGCCTCGCCGCCCACCACAGCGGCCACGCCGGAGCCGGTCTGCTTGATCTCCACGTTCAGCCCGCGTTTTTTGAACAGGCCTTTTTCAAAGGCCACATACAGGTTCAGGTGATGGGTGGAATTGGCGTCGGCCACGATAATCCTCCCCGCCTCCCCGGTTCCTCCGGAGGCGGCCAGGGGCA
>JAISXC010000237.1 GCA_031270875.1 Desulfovibrio sp. | reverse complement strand
CAAGCTTCTTCGCCGACGAAACGCGGGCCCATCTGGCCCTGCTGTCGGAGGCCGTCAAGGCCGGACTGCTGCAAGGCCTTGAGGTTACGCTGAAGCCGCACCCCTGCCTGCCGGCGCGGAGCTGTCTGCGGGATATGCTGGGGGAACGCGCGGCGGAAATCCGGGAAGCCGGCGGCGCCGTGGCGGATCATCTGCTTCCCGGCACGCTGGTGTGGGCCTCCAACTCCACCACGGCCGCTCTGGATGCGGCCATTATCGGCCTGCCGGTTATGGTCATGCCCCCGGCAGGGGATTTTGATCTCTGCCCCCTGCATGGCGAGCCGAAGCTGCGTCGCACCAGAAGCCTGGATGACGTCGCTTTGGCCCTTGCCCAGGCCGGGCCGCTTGATCTTCCGCCGGACTATCTGGAGCTGAATCCCGCCCTGCCTCTGTGGCGCGGGCTTTTGTTCGGAGAGAATCGGGGAATGGCATAATTTTTGCTTTTTATTTTTTTATGCTTGTATACATACATGTTCCCTTTTGCCGCACCCGTTGCCGCTATTGCGCGTTTCACTCCACAGCCCTGGGCCGCGGGGTTGATCCGGCGGGTTCGCGGCTTGTGCGCGATTATGTGGACACGCTTTTGCTGGAACTGGCCAATTGGGCGGATGTTTACGGCGGGGCGGAAATACAGAGCGTTTTCTGGGGCGGCGGTACGCCGAGCCTTTTGCCGCCGCGCATTGTGGGCATCGTGCTGGAGCGGCTGGCGCGCTGTTTCAAACTCGCCGGCGGGGCCGAGATTACCCTGGAAGCCAACCCGGAATCCCTGCGCGCGCGGGCCCGGATAGCGGAGTACCGGGCCGTCGGCGTCAACCGCATGTCAATAGGCATCCAGACGTTGGACGACGCCATGCTGCGGAGGCTCGGGCGGGGCCACAAGGGCGGGGACAGCCTGCACGCGGCCTTCACGGCCCGTGAGGCCGGTTTTGCCAATATCAATCTGGACATGATGTGGGGTCTTCCCGGCCAGGGGGTGCGCCAGTGGCTGCAAACCCTCAAGGACGCCGTGCGGATGGGGCCGGACCACGTCTCCACTTACGGCCTGACCCTGGAACCGGGAACTCCCCTGGAGCGCTCCTGCAGGGAAGGGCGCGTCGCTCTGCCGCCGGAACGCGACCAGAGCATCATGTTTATGGAAGGCGCGGCCTTTCTGGAGGCAAGCGGTTACCTGCACTACGAGATTTCCAATTTTGCGCGCATGGGCTTTCAGTGCCGTCATAATCTTGGCTATTGGGAAGGCCGGGACTATCTGGGGCTGGGGCCTTCGGCCACTTCCACCATAGCCGGGCGGCGCTGGACAAATCCCGCCGATCACAAAGCCTGGGAAAGCAAGGCGCGTCTCGGCCGTCTGGGTGAAAACGTGGAAATGCTTACAGTTCGGACGCGTGCTCTGGAAATGCTCATGCTGCGCCTGCGCACGGCGCGGGGGCTGCGCCTGAAAGCCTGGCGGAAGATCACGGGCCGCGATTTCCTTGCCGACAACAGAAGGCTCGTCCAGGCCATGCACGAAAACGGGCTTGTCCGCATACGTCACGGGTATTTGAGCCTGACGCGCAGCGGCATGCTGGTTTCCAACACCATTCTGCTCAATCTTTTCGAGCGGGCCGAAGCGGCGCTCATGCCGGGCGGGCGGGACGGGCCGCGCATTCTTGCGGAGTCCCTTTGCGCGTCCTGACGCAATGTGATTCCTCCCCGCCCGTTCCGCGCGAAAGCGGCTGTCTGCTCATACGCCTGGCGCGGGAACACACGGCCATGTTCCGTTTTTTGCTGGAGGCATATGAAAACCTGGCCTACTTCACGGTGCTGGAACGTAAAACCGCCCTGCTCAAACTGGTCTTTTCGCCTCACCAGCGCGAAAACGTTCTCCGCGCTTTGGACGAGATTGCCCTGAGCGTGCCGCTGTCCGTCCGGGAATGGCCGCTGTAGGGTGAATTTCGCCTGGATGAGCTTTGCCCGCCGTCAAAAGCGCTCATCAAGCGTACTCGATTTTTTGTAGGTATTTTGCTGGGTATCTCCATTTTTCTCTCAGTATATATACTGAAAAATCACACAATTATATTGCTATTCCGAGCCATCATCAATCAATTTTTTGGCAAGCCGCAACTGGCTTTCCACATTCGCGGCGGTCCCGTCCAGCTTGGCGGTCAGCACGGCCTGCAGTATACGGCTGAACGCCGGCCCCGGCGCAAGACCGAGACGCCGGAGGTCATCCCCCGTAATATCCGGTTTTTCCTTGCTCCACTGGGTAATATATCGCGAAAGCACTCTTTTGATGTCTTCCTTGTCCGCAGTAGCCATAAGGTAAATGAGGCATTCCGGTGAGGCGGCGCGCAATAATTCGTACAGATCGCTCACCCTTGCGTTGCCGGCATCGTTTTTTTTCTGCCATTTCAGCAGACTGTCTCTTCTATAGCGCAATTGCTCACGGCTGCGCAAAATCGCCTGTTTTTTTGTCTCCGGCAGGCCGAGCCCGCCATAGACCGCCGAAGCGTCTTTATAAGGCAGGCCCGCGGCAAGACCGTAAAAATAGACAAGCCACCGCCGGGCTGATTCATGAAAGTAGAGCAGGGCATACCAGGCCACTGTTTCCCTGAGTTTCTGCAACAGGGTAATTTTTGACGGGGTCAGGACAATGGCGGGGGCGATGGCGGACAAAATCCCGATTTCCTGCATGCGTGTGAAACAGGCCACGGGGTTGGCCTCTTCGCAAATATGCTTGTATTCGTTGAACAGGCGCGCGGAGGAAAGGCGCTCCATCAGTTTTAACGACAGGGCGTTCTTGATGAGTTTCTCTGTGCCTGTGCCTATGCGAAAGTCATAGCGCTGCTCAAAGCGCACGGCTCTGATGCAGCGCGTGGGATCTTCCACAAAGCTCAACGTATGGAGCACACGTATGGTGCGATCCCTTATGTCCTGCCATCCGCCGAAAAAATCCGCCAGAGAGCCGAAGTGCTCTCCGTCAAGGCGCACGGCCAGAGCATTGATGGAAAAATCCCGCCGGAAGAGATCCATTTTAAGAGACGACAATTCCACTGTGGGCAGAGCGGCCGGATATTCATAATACTCAAGGCGGGCCGTGGCCACGTCAATACGCGCCTCCCTCCCCTTGCCGTCATGATGGATGACGACAGAGGTCAGAAATTTCTGGTGTTCACGCACACGCCCGTTCAATTGGCGGGCGAGTTCCCTCGCGAGGGCGATGCCGTTTCCTTCCACCACGAGGTCGACATCCTGGGTATGTTTGTCCAGAAGCATGTCGCGGACAAAACCTCCCACAGCATAGACCGGAAGGCCGAGCCGCGCGCCCGTCTCTCCGGCGAGCGTCAATATTCCGCGAAGTTCCGCGGGGAGGCGATCACGCAGATGCTTGCCCACATTGCGGATCTTGTGCCTGTCTTTTTGCGCGGGAACCAGGCCGGGTTCACTGGCGAAGAGGTTGATAAGATCCGTCCGCGTGACAACGCCGACAACCTCCCCCTTTTCCGCAATGGGCACAAGACGTTGGCGGTTTCCCACAATGATGTCGCTGAGTTCCCGCAAAAGCGCGTCCGGAGG
>JAISXC010000264.1 GCA_031270875.1 Desulfovibrio sp. | reverse complement strand
CCTCCCCCCGCCTGGCTCGCCAGCATCCATCTCTCCGTGGGCGCGGGGGGGGGGGGGGGGCGGCCCCCCGTCGCGCCATGAAGGCCAGCGGAGGGGCTGGCAGTCAAAATCGAAAGAGCCATCAGCAACTGACATGCGGTAAAGGCGGGCGCCATCCAGTGATAGTAGTAAAAATCCGCTATTGTCGGCATGCAGGAGAGCAGAAGGCCGCCGGCCAGCAAAGGCAGCAAATCCGTTTTTCGCAGCCAGAGCCAGGCCGCGCACATACCAGCGGCAATCTGCGCGCTGAATGCGAGCAACTGTGTCCATACGGGTATCTGCGCGTATCCGCTGAGCAGATGTATCGCCGGGGTAAACCAGCGCCCCGACCGTCCGCCACTGAGAAAAGGGATGCCGCTCTGGTAGCCAACATCATGGTCGCCCAAGGGAAACTGCGCGAGGTCATAGAACCAGCAGACAATGTTGACCGCCAGCGAAACCGTGAAGGCAAGAAAGACGGAGCGCGGAACAAGGGCAACCTTTCGGGCGAGCGCAACAGTCCATTCCTGATCAAGAAATTTTTGAAGTGTTGTTTTCATCTTGAAAAAGCAACCTCTGTTCCCTTGTAACGTCCCTTGTTTGGTAAAACACATCCGGTGCCGTTTTGAGCATACTTCATTCGCGGGCATGTTTCAACGGATATTGCCAGACTGGACAGGCTGCCGCCCGCGCCTTCCCGCCCTTGCCTTTCTTCCGCAATAAACGTACACTGCGACGCTCTGGAAAATCGGCGACACCGTGTTTCCGCCGCGCCATTTCACCAAAGGGATTTTCCATGCCCCACAAGGGTCCGCATATCTCCATCGCGCCGGATTATGTGGTCAACCGCATACTCCGCGTCAATATTGAAGATTTCGCCGAATGGCCCCAGTCTGTCCGGCAACTTGCCATCGCCATTGCCGAAGAACTGTTTCTGGTAGCCTACAATCCTTTTGTAGACTCCGCCATTGTGCGTGAAAGCGTGCAGGAAAGCTTCGAACGCCAGTCCGTTTCTCTGGCGCACTATTACGCCACCGCCATCAGCGAGGGCATCACCATGTTCTGGTCCGCCCACACGGCGGAAACCGTCTTTCGCGACAATCTTATTGAATCGCTGCGCGGGATCCTGCCGGAGGAATGCATCCTCTCAGGCCCCCAGGCCCTGGTGGCCGCCGCGACGGACGCCACGGATCTGCGCATGGAGCTGCCCCTGCTTGTGGTGGAGCCTGATTCCACAGAGCAGGTGGCGGAAATCGTCAGGCTGGCCAATGAGCTCAAATTCGCCCTCATCCCGCGCGGCGGCGGTTCCGGCATGACGGGCGGAGCCGTGCCCGCGCGCAAGCGCACGGTGATCGTCAGTCTTACGCGGCTGACGCGCATTGGCCCCGTTGACCCTGAAAGCATGACCATTGTCTGCCAGGCGGGAGCCGTCACCCAGGAAGTGATCAACGCGGCAAGCGCGGGGGGCGCGCTCTTTTCCGTGGATCCGGCTTCCAAGCAGGCCTCGACCGTCGGCGGCAATATTTCGGAAAACGCCGGCGGCCCCAGCGCTTTTGAATACGGCACAACTCTGGATAATCTGCTCTGGTGGCGTATGGTCACGCCCACGGGAGAAATTGTCTCCGTGGAGCGGGAGAACCACCCTCGGCACAAAATCCTGCCTGATGAAACCGCCGTTTTTGTCGTCAAAGACGTGAGCGGCGGCGTGCGCAACGTGGTGGAACTGCGCGGAGACGAAATACGCCTGCCGGGCCTGGGCAAGGATGTCACCAACAAGGCTCTGGGAGGCCTGCCGGGCATACAGAAGGAAGGAGTGGACGGCATCATCACCGAGGCCTGTTTCATTCTGCACCCCAAACCCCGCGCGAGCCGCGTCATGGTGCTGGAATTCTTCGGCCGCTCCATGCACCCGGCTGCCGTGGTGGTGCGTGAACTCGTCAGGCTGCGCGACCGCATCCGCAATGAAGGGGACTATGCCCGCCTTTCCGCGCTGGAGGAAATCGGCGCGAAATACCTGCAAGTCATAGAATATACACGCAAATCACACAAATTTGAGGGAAGGCCCATTTCCATCATCATCCTGCAGGCGGACGGAGACGACCAGTACCTGCTGGACAAATGCGTGGGCGACATTGTGACTCTGGTGGAAAGCCAGGAGAATGTGGACATAACAGTGGCCGAAGACGAAAAGGAGGCCGAGCACTTCTGGGAAGACCGCCATCGCCTCTCGGCCATCGCCAAACGCACTTCGGGCTTCAAACGAAACGAGGACGTGGTCATACCCACTGACCGCATACCGGATTTCGCCCTTTTTCTGGAGCAGCTCAATCTGGAATACACGGCGGCGGCCTTTCGATCCGCATTGCAGGAAGTGGGGTGCCTGCCGGGCTTTCCCATGGAGGACAAGTCATTCAACAGGGAATTCTCTTTCGCCTCCAAAGCGGCTTTGGGGGAAGTTCCGGCAACGGAAATATCCGACAGCGAGCTTTTTGCCAGAGCGGGAACCTTTTTGGGAGAACTTGAGGGCAGATATCCGCACCTTGCGAAAAAAATCAATAAAATCGCCGCCGGGATGGAGGCGGGCCGCATAATCATAGCCAGCCACATGCACGCAGGCGACGGCAACTGCCATGTGAACATCCCCGTCAATTCCAATGACCCGCGCATGCTGGAGCAGGCCGAGGAAGCCGCCGCCAGGGTGATGGCCCAATGTCAGGAAATGGGCGGCGAGGTTTCGGGTGAACACGGCATCGGCATTACCAAGCTCGCCTTTTTCAGCAAGGAAAAAATGGACGCCCTGCGCGCCTTCAAGGAACGCGTGGACCCCCGTGATGTGATGAACCCCGCGAAACTGGTTTATCGGGAACTTCCGGTGAAGCCATTCACCTTTTCCTTCAATCGCCTCATCCACGACATTCGCGAGAGCGGCCTGCCGGGCAAGGAAAAGCTCATCAGCCTTCTGACCGCCGTACAAATATGCACCCGCTGCGGCAAATGCAAGCAGGTCTGCCCCATGTCCTTTCCGGAACGCTCCATGCACTACCATCCCCGCAATAAAAACATGGTGCTGGGCATGTTGCTGGAGGCCGTTTACTATTCCCAGGTAAACAGGGGGCGCATTGACGACAACCTTCTCGCCGCCCTCAGGGATATTGTGGAACACTGCACCTCCTGCGGGCGCTGCATGGCCAACTGCCCCATCGCCATCCCTTCGGGGGAGGTGGCGCTTTCCCTGCGCGCCCTTCTGGGGCGCGAAGGAGCAGGCGGGCATCCCATCAAGGAACGGGCTCTGGAATGGGTATGCCGCGATCTGTCCAAACGCGCTCCCAAGGCCGCGAAGCTGGCCTCCGTCGGGCAAAAGATGCAGAACCGCGTTTTGGGTTTTATTCCGGAAATCTGGAAAAAACGCATGCGGAATCCGCTCTTTTCCGGTCAGGGGCCCAAAACTGGGTACACGAACCTGTATGAGACACTCAAGCTCAACAGGGGCACGCTCTTCGCCCCGGCCCGGCTCAGACCGGATATGCCCTGCGCGCTCTATTTTCCCGGATGCGGCGGCGCGCTTTTTTTTGACCGCATCGGCCTTTCCTGTCTCATGCTTCTGCTCAAAGCCGGTTTTGCCGTGATTGTGCCGCCCAGACATCTGTGCTGCGGCTATCCTCTGCTCGCGGCGGGCATGGAGACGGCTTTCGAGGACAATCTGGCGCAGAACAGGCAATATCTGGCCTCCATGCTGCGGGAGATCTCCCGCAAGGGCCTTGACTGCGGATATCTGGTATCCGCCTGCGGCACCTGCCAGGACAGCCTCGCCCGTCTTGATCTCAAGACGCAGTTTCCAGGTCTGGAACAAAAGGATGTGTTGCAACTCGTTCTGCCTCTGCTGGGCAAAAGCGCCCTGCGCCGCGCGCCGGAGCCGGGCTCGAAAATCGTTTTTCACACATCCTGCCACTGCGAATGGCCAGGCCTGCATAAGATCAGGGGTCGCAAGCTCATGGCCGCGGCGATTTCAGGCCTTACAGGAAGCACAGTGGAGTTGAGCCAGGGATGCTGCGCCGAATCGGGCATGGG
>JAISXC010000238.1 GCA_031270875.1 Desulfovibrio sp. | reverse complement strand
CCGCAGCCCAGCACATGGTTCGCCCTGCATCTGCTTGTCGGCTTTTTCCTGCTGATCTGGATACCTTTAACGCAGATGGCGCATCTCTTCATGAAATACTTCACGTATCACGACATACGCTGGGGTGATGAACCCACCACGTACAGCGAGCGCAACAAGGGCATAATCCCCAACGCGTTGAAATTCGCCGTCACCTGGTCCGCAAAGCATGTTACCGGCGGGGTCGGTTCGAAGACATGGCTTGAAGTCGCCACCAGCAATCCCGCAGCCCCCAAGAATGACTAGGGAGTTTTCACCATGAAAGACAATCTGCAACTGACCGATGTTTCCACCGCGGAAGGCCAGATGACGTCCGTCAGTCTGGAACGCATACCGGACCTGCCCCTTGACGTGGCCAAAATGCCGTGGAGGCCTCTTACTGAAGAACAGAAGGGGAACACCTGCTGCATTCTGGACGAAGTGTGCGTGCTGAACATCCCCAAACCCAAAAACCGCGCCGAAGAAGAGGAGCTGGTCAACAAGTTCCTGAGCGGCATGCGTAAAATTTTCACCAAGGAAAACAACTGGGCCTTTCTGCCGATTCTGGAGACCAGCACCGACTACTGCGCCCAGTGCAACTCCTGCTCGGAGGCCTGCCATTTGTTTGAAATGTCGGGCGAACACGACATGTACCGTCCCAATTTCCGCTCGGAAATTTTTAGGCGCATATACAAACAATATGTCAAAAAAGAACCGCTCGCCAAATGGCGCTTCGGCGATATGGGCCTGAACTGGAAAACCGTGGCGCGTCTCGGCGAATTGGCCTACCGCTGCAATCTCTGCCGCCGCTGCGCCCAGACCTGTCCCATAGGCGTGGACAACGGCCTGATCACACGGGAAATCCGCAAAATATTCAGTCAGGAAATGGACATCCATCCGCGCGAGCTGCACGAAAAAGGCACCATGAATCAAATGAGGGTGGGATCCTCCACCGGCATGACGCCGGAGGTCGTGAAAGAGAATGTCGAATTTATTGACGAGGACTACGCGGAAATCACCGGCATCGGCATTCACACCCCCTTTGACGTGCAGGGAGCGGATATTTTGCTTCTGCACAACGCCGGCGAAATCATGGCCTGGCCTGAGAACATCGCCGCCTTTTCCCTGATTTTTCAGGAGGCCGGGCTCTCCTGGACGCTCTCCAGCAAGTCGATGGCCTATGACGGCGTGAATTACGGCATTTTTTACGATGATACCCAGGCGGCGCGCATCGCCCTGCAGCACATGCTGGCAGCCAAGGAGCTTGGCGTCAAGAAAATCGTGATCGGCGAGTGCGGGCATGCCCACAAAGGCCTGACGGTAATCGCCGACAGGCTTATTCCCTTTGAATATCAGGTTCCGCGGGAAAGCTGCTATGTTACCCTGCATGACGTCATCATGTCAGGCCGTCTTAAGCTTGACCCGTCACGCAATGACTTCCCCGTGACATTGCACGACCCCTGCAATGTTGTCCGTCTGATGGGCATTGTGCAGCCGCAGCGTGAAATTTTGCGCAAAATCGCACCGAAATTCCGTGAGATGCCCTGCAACGGCGTCAACAATTACTGCTGCGGCGGAGGATCCGGTTTCGCCATCATGACGCGCAACAATATTGAAGAATGGCGCGGCAATATTTCAGGTCGGAAAAAGATGTGGCAGATTGGCGAAGCCTTCAAAGACTGCCTCGGCCCCGAGACGAAAAAATACATTTGCGCTCCCTGTTCCAACTGCAAGGGGCAGATTCGCGAAATACTGGAGCACAACGATCTTTATGCCAAAAACAGCTTCGCATACGGCGGGCTTGTGGAACTGATCGTGAACGCCATGAGCAATGCCAAGCCGGGCTTTGTAAAATGGGAAGGAGAAGAGGAATAATTTTTCATTTGGTGTGAAAACGCGAGGAGACGGCGCATTGCCGGAAAGCCTCTTGGCAGATTCAGGATTTTGTGCTAAAAAGAACAAAGCGGCGCATTGTGGCCGCATCATTTGAAAACTTATCGGAGGATACAACCATGTCCGCACTGGTTCTTGGTCACATGAATCCCGACACCGACAGTATTGTCGCCGCCGTCGCGGCGGCGGACCTTTACAGCAAACGCGGTTTTCCCGTTACACCGGCGGCCCAGGGCGAACCAACGCCGGAAACGGAGTTTGTGCTCAAAAAGTTCGGCCTTGTCGCGCCGCAGGTAGTCAAAGACGTAGCGGGAAAGGAACTCTGGCTGGTCGATTATTCCGATCTGCCCCAAGCCCCGGCCGGTATGGATTCCGCAACTATACTCGGCATTGTGGATCATCACAAACTTGGCGATGTGACCACATCCGCCCCTCTGGAAGCGTGGATCTGGCCTGTTGGCTGTACAAATACCGTTCTGAAAAGCATGTATGACTTCTATGGCGTAGAAATTCCCAAGAACATCGCGGGCGCCATGCTTTGCGCCATTCTGTCCGACACGGTCATCTTCAAGTCGCCAACCTGCACGGAAGCGGACAAAAAAGCCGTTGACGCCCTTGCCAAAATCGCCGGTGTGGCTGACGTAAAAGTTTTGGGCATGGAGATGTTCAAAGTCAAGAGCGCCGTGGAAGGGGCATCCATGAAGGATCTTGTGTTCCGCGACTATAAAGATTTTGATATGAGCGGCAAAAGAGTGGGCATAGGCCAACTGGAAGTGGTGGATCTCTCCATCCTCGCCAATGTGAAAGACGGACTGTATGCGGAAATTCAAAAGGTCAAGGGAGAAGGTCGCCACAGCGTCTTTCTGCTGTTGACCGACATTATGAAAGAAGGATCGGAAATGCTTATCGTCTCCGATGATCCTTCTGTGGTGGAAAAAGCTTTCGGCGTCAAGCCGGATGGCAAGACCGTGTGGCTGCCGGGAGTTATGAGCCGTAAAAAACAGGTTGTGCCCAATTTTGAGAAAGCCTTCAAGTAAGGCTTGATGTTCGGCAAAACCCCGGTGCAAAGCCGGGGTTTTGCCTTTATAAACTTGTCAGCGGTAATAAGAAGCAAGACAGGCCGCCAACAACTGTCCTGCCGCCAGTGTAATATCCTTATCCAGCGCGGCCGCGATCAACACCATGCCGCACCCCGCATACAGCAGACAGCCTTTGCGCCAACGGCAATAGACAAGTTGCAGCAGAACGCCTCCCGCGAACAATGCGGGAAAGAGCCATGAGGCGACACCGCCGGATGACAGCGTATAAACCTGTTCCACTTTGTTGCCCCAAGGGTAAAAACGCGGGGATGGGCACTCCGGTTCCTCCTTTTCTATACTTCTGAACAGACCGTACCGCAATCCATTCTTGCCAGGACAGCGGGAAACGATATATCCTGCGACATCCGCAGGCGACAGGTGTGAATCAACATACGCAGCTCGTGAAAAATGATGCGTCACTGCAACTCCGGGAGAAGAAATGAGCGCTCTGACACCTCGCGAAATTGTGACTGAGCTTGACAAATTTGTCGTCGGCCAGGAACAGGCCAAGCGCATGGTGGCTGTGGCTGTTCGAAACCGTTGGCGCCGTCAGCGGCTCTCCTCGGAATTGCGCGATGAAATCGCCCCCAAAAATATCATTATGATGGGACCTACCGGCGTCGGGAAGACGGAAATTGCCCGCCGTCTCGCCCGTCTTTCCGGCGCGCCCTTCCTTAAGGTTGAGGCCACAAAATTTACGGAGGTAGGTTACGTTGGGCGTGATGTGGAGTCCATGGTCCGGGATCTTATGGAAATCGGCATAAACTTGGTGCGTGAGGAAGAAAACGCCCGGGTCAAGGGATCCGCTGAGGCGGCGGCCGAAGGACGCCTTCTGGATTTGCTCCTGCCGGTTTCCTTCGGTCAGGAGGAGCGTGCCGGCACGCGCGAAAAACTTCTACAGCGGTTCCGGCAGGGCTTTTTGGACGACAGGGAAGTGGAGTTGGAAATATCGGAACAGTCCGGTCCGGTTATCGATGTTTTCGCCATACCCGGCATGGAACAGATAAGCGGCCAGATCAAGGATATGTTCGGCAAGGCTTTGCCGCCGCGCCGGCGCCGGCGCAAGATGAAAATCAAAGAAGCCTTCAACGTGCTGGTTCAGGAAGAATCCGAAAAACTGACAGACCATGAGACTATTGCGGAGATAGCCAAGGAGCGCGTGGAGCAGAGCGGAATTATTTTCATTGATGAAATAGATAAAATAGCATCCCCTTCACAAAACCGCACGTCGGACATTTCCCGTGAGGGCGTCCAGCGCGATCTGCTGCCCATAGTGGAAGGCAGTTCCGTCAACACAAAATATGGCATGATCCGCACGGACCACATTCTCTTCATCGCTGCGGGAGCTTTTCATTTCAGCAAGCCGTCGGACATGATTCCGGAACTTCAGGGGCGTTTTCCCCTGCGTGTGGAATTGCAGCCTCTCGGCAAAAAAGAATTCCTGCGCATCCTCACAGAGCCGGATAACGCTCTCACCAAACAATATGAAGCCCTGCTGGCAACGGAAAGCGTCACATTGAGCTTTACCGAGGACGGCCTTGACGAAATCGCGGTATTCGCCGAAGACACCAACTCGCGTACGGAAAACATCGGCGCGCGCCGCCTCTACACAATCATGGAGAAAATTCTTGCGGGCATTTCCTTTGATGCGCCAGACGTGCCCGGCGCCTGTGTGAATATCGACAAAGCCTATGTGCAGGGGCATCTTGAGGATGTGCTGAACGACCAGAACTTGCGTCAATATATTCTGTAGTGACCGTCGTTCTGGACCATGACGCGAACGTCGCCGTGGCGCGGTGGGTATAATTTTTTTTGCATGAGTTCCGTACGATAAGTCGGTAAGGCGGGCGCGATGATTCAACTCTTGCTGTTGATGTGGGGTTCTCGTGCCGTCCGCCGGAAATGGTGGGCCATTCTTCTGTTTGGGCTGTCCTGGATGGGCTTGGGTTTGTTTTGCATCGCCAACGCGCTGAAGCCCGAATCCAGGATACCTCCGGCGTACTTTACGATTCCTCTAGTTGTCGATGTGGCCTGGGCGCTTCTGAGTTCTTTTTCTCTCTC
>JAISXC010000225.1 GCA_031270875.1 Desulfovibrio sp. | reverse complement strand
TTAAAGTTGAGGACGAGGGCAGCCCATAGCGGCTCCGATACCGGGGAGTGGCTTCAGCCGCAACCGCCAGCTTTAGCTGTTATCCGAAGCCACCGGCTTTAGCCGGTGGAGCATTCACTGAAAAATGGATTCAGCATCATATCAAACTACTGAAGGATACAAGACTCATTATTTTCGACAACATGTCAACTGACGAACACGTTATTGACATATATAAAAAATATGAGGAAAATATACTCCTTGTAAAATTTGACGATTTTATGGACGCCATACACATGGCGCATCTGTTCATGCCTCTCTATAGGGCCCTGGCCAGATCGTCACTGTTTTTTACGATCATAGACTCGGACGAATACCTGTATCTCTATGACGGAAATAAAATCATCAATGACGGTTCCATTGTGTCATTGCTCAATGGCAGTCAGGATGCGCGTTTTTTCGCCCCATGCTGGATAAACAATGTAAACGCCGACGAAAAACTGTTGTCTTTCAATCCGCGGAATTTATGGTCGTTTCACATGGGAAAACCTGTCGTGAACGCGAAAATCATACCGGAATTTGAAATTGCCCTCTCAAAATATGACTGTCCCATACTCCACCATACGAAGGATCTGCCCCTGTCCGTATACGGCAAGGCCCCAACCCGCTTTTTGCTGCTGCATCTGAAAAACCTGAACAGGTATCAGCGCATCAGGGCCAACATGGAAAAGCTGGTCGCCTTTAAGATAATAAGGCATCGCAGTGACTTTACAACCCTGTTCCAGTTCAACGCGGATCTGATTCAGCAGGGGCATGTCCGCGCGTATGTGCGCGAAACAAGAGAGCTTGCCGGGGATATCCTGGATTCCGATGAGCGGGGCGGCAAAAAGCCTGACGCGGATTCACCCGGGCATGGAAGAATCGAAGTGCTTGAGGACGGCTCCCTGCGATTCTTTCCCGACGAACTTGAGGAGGAATTCAAGAGACTGATGGACCCGTTTTCAGATTATTTCCGCCTGAGCAACTTCAATGCCGATTTGCCGGACATCGGACAATTTACAACCATCAACAGCTGGTTGCGCTCCGTTTCAGGATGAAATCCGCTCTCTCCGCCCTGACTCCCGGCACGCTCCGGACGGATATGATTGCCGCGTTCGCCTTGCGCGCCGCCCTCCACGAAGCGGCGGCCACGGAAAAGCCGGGACTGGTTTGCCCGGACACGGCCGGAGTGCATACGGACATGGATATTCAAACCATGGTCGCGAGCGCCGTCAGCCTGTACCCCTGTTTTCGGAATGCGGCCGTCATCGGCATGGACACGGCAGGCCTTGAGGCGCGAGCCGCATTTTCCCTGCTGCGCGGGGAGGGGCGGGAAGCCGAGCGCGCGATGTTCGCTGTGACTTGCGGGGTGAATACCCACAAGGGGCTTATTTTTTCCATGGGGCTTTTTTGCGCCGCTATGGAGATCGTTACCGACACGGACAGGGTAAGCGTCAGCGTGCCCTTGCCGGTGGGCGAACCGGAGAACCCGGCCCCGGCGGAACTGTATGCCGCCAAATTTGATGACTTGGCGGCCCCGGTCTGGAACAGCCAGAGAAGGAAGGCCATTCTGAAGGCTGTCGGAAAGCTGGAACAGCTTGAGGATATGCGGGAGCTGACGCGGCTTCTGGCGGCATCCTGAGGCGAAGTATCACCCTTGCAGCAAAGGATTGACTGATGTCTACACCTACTTTGGGCCATATTCATCTGTTTTGCAATGATCTGGAAAAGACCGTGAACTTCTGGATAAAGGGTTTTGAGGCAAAAGTTGTGAAGTATCGCAAATTCGGCCCCTGCGATGGAGCGGTGCTGGATTTGGGCGTTCCCCCCTATCTCTATGTCAAGGCCATCCCCTGCGCCTCTTTTGCCTCAGAACCTCTGCTCGCGGGCTTTGACCACATCGGCATGGAAGTGCCCGACATGCAGGCGGCGCTCGACCGTTTGCTTGCCTTGCCGGATGTACGGCTGCACGAGGGGCCGAAACAGCGGGAGTCGGACGCCATTGCTTTTGTCGCCGGGCCGGACAACATTCTTGTGGAGTTGCGGGCCCTGAAACAATAAGCGTCCTGAACGCGAATCGGGTTCACAGGGCGGGCGCCCCCGGAGTTTGCCATGCCCCGCCCGCCCCGCAACGGGGCCGTGTTTGGCCCAATCCTTGCATGGATACGGCAAAAGCTCACGCCGGCCGCTTGGGCGCGTCCGGCGCGGCGGAGGAGTTTTCCATGCAAGACGCCATGTTCAGCGGACTTTTCGGCGCGCTGACGACCGAACACCGCATGAATTTTATCGCCAATAATCTGGCGAATGTGAACACTACCGGCTACAAGCAGGACAGGCTGGCCTTCAAGGACACCATGGCCTTTTACGCTCACGACGAAATACGCGAGCCGCTTGCGACCATCCGTTCAAAACCTCTTTTTCCCGAACCGAAAAACATGTCGCGCGCCCGTATTGCCGTGTCGAAGACGGATTATTCCCAAGGTTCGTTCCACTACACAGGCGATCCTCTGGATGTGGCCATCTACGGAGAAAACGCCTTTTTCCGCGTGGAGACGCCGCGCGGCGAATTTTTGACGCGCGACGGGCATTTTGTCCTTTCCGGCGAAGGGGTGCTCATGACCCCGCAAGGCTATACCGTGCAGGGCATCGGCGGCAACATAGTTATTCCCCCGGGTACCCGCAATATCGGCATCAGCGCCGATGGGCAGGTTTTTGCCGATAATGCCCCGGTGAACACCATCGCTTTGGTCAGCGTGGACAATCCGCAAAATCTTGAAAAGATGGGGCACAATCTCTACAAACCCCGCTATAATGTGGAGGTGGCGGAGGGAGATGCCTATCTTGAGGGTGCCCGTCTGGAACAGGGTTTCATAGAAACGGCCAATGTGGAAGTTGTGACGGAAATGGTGAACATGATTGAAGTGCACCGCCAGTTTGAGGCCTACCAAAAAGTCATGCAGACGGCGGATTCTCTGGATCGCGACGCCAGTCAGAAAGTGGGCCGGCGTCAGGGCTAGATTCGGGCCGGGTAGCCGGGTTCAAGGCATTCAAGAAAGGAGGATTTCCATGATACGTTCTCTGTGGTCGGCCGCTACCGGCATGGTGGCGCAACAACTCAATGTTGACGTTATTTCCAACAATCTGGCCAACGTCAACACCACGGGCTTCAAGAAAAGCCGGGCGGAATTTGAGGATCTGATGTACCAGACCATGAAAATCGCGGGAACCATCACTGAAGGCGACAATATGCTGCCCGTGGGCATCCAGGTGGGCATGGGAACACGTCCCACGGCGGTACACAAATTTTTCACCCAGGGCAATTTTCAGAATACCGGTAATGCTCTGGACGTGGCCATTGAAGGCGACGGATTTTTTCAGGTGGATGTCAACGGCGAGCTCATGTTCACCCGTTCCGGGGCCTTCAAGCTCAATCAGGACGGAACGGTGGTCACCGCCAACGGATACATCCTCCAGCCGGAATTCGCCGTGCCGCCGGAAACAAAAAACATCGCCATCTCCTCAAGCGGGCACATCGCCGCTCTGGACGCCCAGGGGCAGGAGATAGCCGGCGCGGAAATCCCGCTCTATACTTTTATCAATCCGGCCGGTCTGGATTCGCGCGGCCGCAATCTCTACACACCCACCGAAGCCTCCGGGGACGAGGTGGAAGGCGTGCCCGGCACGGACAATGTGGGAACCCTGGCTCAGGGGTTTCTGGAAATGTCCAACGTGGAAGTGGTGGACGAAATGGTCAACATGATTGTTGCCCAGCGCGCCTATGAAGTCAATTCCAAGGCCATACAGACCTCGGATTCCATGCTCGGCATTGCCGTGCAGCTCAAGCGCAGTTAGGAAATGTCGAGATGAGGGCCGGGCGCGTACTTTTTCTGCTCACGCTCCAGTTCGCGGCGCTGCTCGTGTCGCCTTTTCCCGCGTCCTCCCTCGCCCCGGCGCAGGGCGGCGTGCCCCATGCCGTCCGGCAGGACAGCGATCACAAAAACCGGCGCCCGTCTTCGCAAATTCCATCCCGAACGCGGCCGCAAATGCCCCTGCCCCCTGACGCGCAAAACCCGCGCGCGGTGAAGACCGTCGCGCGGATAGCTTCCGGGGCCGCTCCGCTGGCCCCGCAACGGACAAACATGCTCGGTGCCGATGACTGGCGGCTCAAGGTGTCGCCAGCCGCCGTAACCGGCACCGACATGGTGCTGCTGGGCGACATTGCCGTCCCGCTTGGCGATGTCACCCCCGAAATGTGGAACACGCTCAGGACGAAAGAGCTTTGGCCCGCGCCGCCGGAAGAGGGCAAGCCTCTGCAGGTCAACCGTTCGCGTCTGTCGCAGGCGTTGCGCCAGAGTCTCGGCAACGAGACGGCGGGACGATGCATTTTGCCCACTTCGCTCGTCATCCAGCGCGGGGGTGCCGTCTTTCGCGAGGAGGATCTGCGCTCCTATGTGGTCAAAAGTCTGACGCCTCAGCTGGCCGCCATGCCGGGGGAGGCGGATCTCCACGACTTTCGGCTTCCGGAATATATTTTTCTGGCTCACAGCGGCCAGCGTGTGCAATTGGAACCCGGCAAACTTGCGCCGGGGCGCATCACCCTGCGTTTTGCCGTGCAGGAGGCTGACGGGAGCACATTGCGCCGCGTGGCAGGCATGGCGAATCTCCTGCTGTGGGTCACAGTGCCGGCGGCGGCCCGCCCGCTGAGCAGGGGCGACAGTCTCACTCCGCAGGGAGTCACGTTTATGCGGATCAACGCGGCGCAACTGCGCGAACTGCCCTGGGACGGCCAGGGCGGTCCCTGGCGCCTGACGCGCTCCGTCGCGACAGGCGAGCCCATTTTCCGGAGCGATCTCGTCAGCGAGCTCATGATACGGCGCGGCGACGTGATAAGTCTGGTTTATTCGCGCGGCAACGTACACATGAGCACACGCGGAGAGGCCATGGCCGACGGCGAGCCCGGCGCGACCATCGCGGTGCGCAATTTGCAGACAAAGAAACAGGTCTACGGGATTGTCAAGAACGGCAGTACCGTGGAGATACATTAACCGCTTGAGGAGATTCGCCATGAAAGCCCGGACAGGTATTGCCATATTGGGTCTTATGCTTCTACTCTGCGCAGGATGCGGCGGCGGAAGCGCCCATCGGCGTCCTGCCCTGCAGCCGCCGATTACTCCGAATCAGGAATATCGGCATGAAACCAGCGCCAGGGATAATCCCGGTTCGCTCTTCGCGGCCAGCGAGGAGGATCCCCTTTTTTCCGACAGCCGGGCGCGGCGCGTGGGCGATATTGTGGTGGTGAAGCTGGTGGAAAACACCAAGGCCCAGAACAAGGCGGAGACAACCGCCAACAAGGATTCAAGCAGTGACTATTCGGTTGCCAATCTGTTCACCCAGTCCCGGGTCGGGTTTCTGCCCTTCGTACCGCTGGGGCCGCGCGGCAATGTGAGCGACACCGACTCGCTGGTGAAGACCGGGGCTGGCGCCGATTTGAGCGCCACCGGCAAAACCAAGAGAGAAAACTACGTCACCACGTCCATGGCGGCGCGCGTTATCCGCGTACTGCCCGGCGGTCTGCTGCAGATAGAAGGCGCGCGGGAAATACGCGTCAATGAGGAGACGGAATACATGGTGGTGCGCGGCACCATACGCTCGCGGGATGTGGATGCGGACAACACCATCCTCTCCAACCAGATAGCCGATGCGAGCATTGAATATTACGGCCGCGGCGTGCTTGCGGACAAACAGAAACCAGGCTGGTTCACGCGCCTGATGGACAATGTCTGGCCGTTCTGATGCGGATTCCGGAAAACAAAGTTCTTTCGGGCGCGCGGCGCAAACCGCGCGTCCGAAAGGTCATATCGACGGCTTGTTATTCCGTCACCCAGTCAACCGCTGAAGCCAGACGCCCCAAGGTGTAGCCTCCATCGTCCGCCTCCTGGGCCAGATCTTCAAATTTTCCTTCCAGGCGATAGATGCGCCAGTCTCCGGCGACCAGACTCCCCGCTTTCACTTTCCGGTTCACATAGGCGCGCGCCGTCTGCGGGCTGCAAAAGAGGGGAAATTCCTGCACTCCGGGATCCAGCACCACTTCGGCCCCGCCGGCGATATCCATGATATAGTTGCCCGGCGCGAAAACATAGAGGGCGGGACAATCCGCCGCGCTCGGTGGCGGTTTCGGCGCAGGGGTCTTGTCGGCGCATGAGGTCAACAGCAGGGCGAACAGAAAGAGCGGCAACAGGCGCATATTTTCCCCGTTTGTCGGCGTTTGCGGTTAGCGGAAGCATCTTTCTCAACGGCGCGCCATGCTCATGAGGCGCGCAATGCGCTCTTCCAGCGGCGGATGTGTGCTGAAAAGGCTGGCCATGCCGCCGGACAGAAAAAGCGGCGTGACAATGAACATCTGCTCCGTGCTCGGGTTGCCCGCCCGCATGGGGATACGTCCGGAGTACTCCCCCAGCCGCGCGAGGGCACCGGCCAGATCCTGCGGACGCCGGCAAAGCTCCGCCCCGGTGTCGTCAGCCAGATATTCCCGCGAGCGGGAAATGGCCATCTGGATGAGTCCGGCCGCGATGGGGGCCAGAAGGGCCAGGGCCAGAGACGCTATCGGACTGGAACCGCCTTCTTCATTCCTGCTGCCGCCAAAAATGGCCGTGAACTGAAAAATGTTGGCCAGGGTCACTATGGCCGATCCCATCACGCCGGCTATCGTCTGGATGAGGATGTCACGGTTGACAATGTGGCCGATTTCGTGCGCGATGACCCCTCGCAACTGCTCGGGCGTCAGCAGACGTAAAATGCCTTCCGTCGC
>JAISXC010000186.1 GCA_031270875.1 Desulfovibrio sp. | reverse complement strand
TGTTAACACTACTTGACAATATGCCCGTATTTTGTAACTGTGGTTTATGCAAATTACTCGCGAACAATATGAGAGGATTGCCGACTGCCTGCCACGCCAGAGAGGAAATGTCCGTTTTGACAACCTTCAGGTGTTGAATGCGATTCTGTACGTCGCGGAACATGGGTGCAAGTGGCGCGGTCTGCCGAAAGATTTCGGTTGTTGGCACGGCATTTACACTCGCATGAACCGTTGGAGCAAGAACGGAGTTCTTGATCGTGTATTTGAACGCCTTCAACAAGAGCAAATACTTCGCCTCAAAATAGAAGCCATTTCTCTCGACAGCAGTATTGTTGCGATTTCGCTGCCATGCTCTAAATAGGCTAGAAAAGCCCTTTGGACGCAAAACAGGGGCTCATATGCCTTTTTTGCATATAAACCCCTAATATATGGAGCCAGCGCGGGGAATCGAACCCCGTACCTGCTGATTACGAATCAGCTGCTCTGCCGGGTGAGCTACGCTGGCAACTGCCTGTTTTAAAGAACTTTTTTCGTCATTTTTATGGTGACTTTTTATCTTTTCCCGGTTGACAAGCCGGTCTGTTACGAATCGCCTGCCCTACCGGATGAGCTAAGTCGACCATGGCACTTTAACTCAAAATGTTTACCTCGACCAGCTGTCTCTGTCAAGGTGATGTTTCTGAACTCAGGGGAATTCTGTTTTTGGCAAATTCTAAGGAAGTGCTGAATAACGTGCCGCTTCAGCGTTCAATTGATCTCCTTCGGGATCTCAATGGACGGTTCTTTTTCTGCCGGCAGCTTCTTCAGACGGGCATTCTCTTTCTCCAACTGTTTCAACAGCAGGTCAATGGCAAAAACCTGCCCGGAAAGTTCCAGACAGCGCCGGAGCAGAGCCAGATCAGCAGGGCGGTTCAGATTGAAAAAGGGCAGGGCCTCATCCTCGCCGTAATCCAGAAAACAGACGCGGTTCTCCGGCAGATGGGAGACTATCTTGTTTTTGCCAGAAGCAAGGCCGGCGTCCAGCAGAGGTAAAAAACCCGGCTCATACACGGCAACGAGCGGTTCCCACAGACCGCTTTGCCGGTCGCGGCAGACGGCGGCCAGAGTTTCCGGGTTTTCCCGCTTCTGCCAAACCGCGAGCAGACGGCGCAGCGTTCCGGCGTCCATAAGGGGGAGATCACAGCTCAACACAAGGCAGGCTTCCCCAAAATGGCGCAGGGCCGTGGCTATGCCCCCCGCCGGACCAAGGTCCGGTGTTTCGTCGACCAGACACGGAAAGGCGGCGTCTTCCCGTCCCACGACGAGAACGCGGCCCACAAGAGCGCGCACAAGCGAGGCGGCGTGCTCCAGAAGGTTTGTCCCCCGCAGGCGCAGGGTGGCCTTGTCCCCCCCCATGCGCCGGCTTGTGCCGCCTGCCAGCACAACCCCCGCGGGGAGTTTTCCGGCGGCCTGCCAGCCGCTCACGCGTTTTTCCCCCATACCCACGCATACCGCCCGTCAGTCAAAATCCGCCGGTGGAAACCAAGACGCAACCATTGGACTTTTGCGCAAATCCGCCTTCACGTCTGTGGCAGTGAGAAATTCGTTCCCGCTTTGAGTCATAGTTCGGCTTATCCCGCATACGTCGGAGTTCGCGGATAATAGCCGGATGATTTTCCCGCGTCAAAGCCAATTCCGTCGGAGGGGCGCAGCGTTCCGTGTGGGCCCGGGAAGAAACGGCAACGCAAATTTTTCCTTTTCTTCTTGCTTTTGTATGCCAGAGAGGATACAAGGCCGCAAGTTCCGGCATGCGCCGAACCCGTTACTAAAAGCAAGGAAGCGGAACTATGGGAGGAATGCGGAATAGCTTCGCCCGCGAAAAAACCGGGCCGCGTTTTGCGGTCTGGCCGGTTTCGGCACGATTCTTGCTCTCTCTCTCTCTCTCTCTCTCTCTCTCTCTCTCTCTCTCTCTCTCTTAACAGTTTTATATAACAGCAGTTTTTCCTTGCCCGGCAAGGCATTGCGCCTCACGGACAACAGGGGAAAACGGAACGCGAGGGATTTCGGCGGGGCGCAGGAAGAGGGGCGGGCCGGATTTTGCCTTTGAAAGCGGAGCGCCGACTTTGTATAAAGTTTCTTGATTTTTTATTGCCGGAGGAGTATGGGTGCGGAGTACAATGGACGATGTTGCGCATCTTCGGACGCCTTCGGGAAAAATGCCGAATGCCTGCGCGTGAGGAAGCGGAAAAAACGGAACGGGAGACCATGGCTTGACCGGAAAAACAAATTTTGTCTTCCTGCGCCCGTTGCGGTTTGCCGCGCCTGTTCTGGCCGCGTTTTTTCTGTGCTGCCTTTTGCAGGGCTGCAGGGCGACAGGCGGCGCGGCCGCCGGAGACGCGCCCGAAACGGCGCTTGCGGAAATGTCGGCGCCCGCGCCGGCCGGCACGCGGCTGGGGTATCCCTATGTTTCCGCCCTCGGAGAACAATGCCGCGAGGCATACCCTGAAAGCGGCCCCTCCGGCGGGGCGGGCGTCTATTGCCTGCGCAACGGAAAATGGGAACTTTTGCCTGACATCTACATGTCCGTTCCCGCGGCGGAGTCAAACCGGCAGCCATGAAAAGAACTTTCACGGACGCCCTGCGCCTGCAGGGAAGGGTGATATGGGCGCTGGCGCTGCGGGAGATACGCGGCAAGCACGGGAAATACCGGATCGGCTATTTGTGGGAGCTCATCAAAACGGGATTCGGCATATCGGTTTTTGTGATGATACGGACCTGGATCGCGCCTCCCACGTTCCATTCGCTGCCGCTGCCGCTTTTTCTGCTTCTCGGCTTTGTGATGTGGTTCATCTTCAGCGGGATCGTCTCCATGACGATGGAGGCCGTCATTACCAACAAGTCGCTGCTGACCTTCCCCCAGATCACGGCTCTTGACCTCTATTTCAGCAGCGCCATGGTCACCTGGGTGACAGAAATCGTCGTCATGGCCTTGTATGCCGGAATACTGCTCGCTTTTGATTATTCTTTTCAGCTGTACGCCCCGCTTACCATGGCCGCCGCGCTGGGAGGCGTTTTCGCGTTCAGTTTCGGGATCGGGCTTGTTCTTGGAGCGATCGCCATCTATGTGCCCGCAACGGAAAAAGTGGTTCCCATGGTGATGCGCGTTCTGTTTTTCACGAGCGGCGTGTTTTTTTCCCCCCAGCAACTGGCGGGCCGTTTCAGCAGCGCCATCATGTGGAATCCGCTCACCAACTACATTGAGACCCTGCGGAGCGCATTCCAGCATATCTCGGTGAATCCGATAATAAAAACAGAGTATGTCGCCTGGGTGAGCCTGAGCGTGCTTTCCCTGGGGCTGCTTCTGGAGCGGTATGTGCGCGGGAAGCAGGAAACAATTTGATTGTATTGAATAATATTTGCAAGACATACAAAACGCGCAAGGGGAGGCGCATGGTGCTTGACCATATTACCCGGGATTTTCCGCCCGGGGTCAATGTGGGCATTCTCGGACGCAACGGCGCCGGAAAATCGACGCTGCTGCGCATCATCGGCGGCAGCGAGGCTCCGGATTCCGGCACGGTCGCGCGGGAAGCCAGAATTTCCTGGCCCATCGGCTTTGCCGGCGGCTTCAATTCCAAGCTCTCCGGCAGGGAGAATCTGCGCTTCATCTGCAGACTCTACAATGAGGACTACAACAAGGTTTGCGCTTTTGTCGAGGAATTTTCAGAACTTGGCGAATATATGGATATGCCCGTATTTACCTACTCCTCCGGCATGAGAGCCAAGATCAACTTCGGCGCCAGCATGGCGTTCAACTTTGACTATTATCTCATTGACGAGGTGACGGCGGTGGGCGACGCGTCCTTCAAAAAGAAGAGCGAAGCGATTTTTCAGGAACGGCGGAAAAACGCCACCTTGATAATGGTGTCGCACAGCATGGGGACCGTCAGGGCGCTGTGCGACAGGCTGCTCGTCCTGCACGGGGGAAAACTGCGGGAATTTGATTCCCCGGACGCGGCCGTTCAATTCTACAACGATGTTTGCAACAAAAAGATATCGTGATGCGACTTGTCGACGACATCGTCCGTGACCCGAACGTGCGTTCGGCGCGCAGAAAATTCCGGCGTCTGTTCAGGAAAGGCGACAGACTGCAAGCGCTCCTGATAATTTTTGTCTACATTCCGACGGGGTTGCTGGCGGTGTATCTTTTTGTTTTCTTTTCGGACATGTATGTTTCCGAAAGCCGTTTCGCCCTGCGCTACAGCGACGGCGCGTCCCTCTCCGGCGGTTCCCTCGGCGGATCGCTGCTGGCCTCTCCCCTCGCCATCTATGCCGACACTTTTATCATCCAGGAATATATTACCTCCGTTGACATGATGGAAAAAGTCGAAAGCGCCGTCCAGTGGCGCAGGCACTACTCCGACAAAACCAAGGACGTTTACTCGCGCCTGAAGGCGGCCCCCACCAGGGAAGAACTGCTCGCGTACTGGCAATGGCTGGTCACCGTCACCTTTGACATGGACAAGGGCATCGTCGTCCTCCAGGTGAAAGCCTATACGCCTGAAACGGCCAAGGCCGTGAACGGCGCCGTCCTGCGCCTGAGCGAGGATCTGGTCAACCAGATGAACGACCGCGCCCATCAGGACGCCATCCGCCTTGCCAGGGAAGAGGTGAATCTGGCCGAACGGCGCTTGGCGCGCGCCCAGGCCGCCATACAGCGTTTTCGGGACGACAAGTCCGTTCTTGACCCCCAGGCCGTCGCCGCCGGCCTGGAGGGCGTCGTCGCGAAGCTCGAAGCCGAGGCCGCGGCCACCGAAGCCGAACTGGCCGCCGCGTTGCGCGTGATGCGCGAAAACACCCCCAGCGTGGTGAACATCAAAACGCGGCTCCAGGCACTGCGCGGGCAACTGGTCGCCGAGCGCTCCCGCCTTGCCGGCCTTGCGGCGCGGGGGGCGTCTCTCAGCAGTCTGGTGGGGGATTACGCCCAGCTCTCCACCGAGGAGGAATTCGCGCGGAAGCAGCTTGTGGAGGCCATGGCCTCCCTGGAGAAGGCCCGTGTCCTGGCCGTGGCCCAATCCCGCTACATCGTGCCGTTTCAGTCTCCCACGCTGGCCGAGGAGTCGGAATATCCCCGGCCGGTGCTGTTTACCGTGTGCGGTTTTTTCGGCCTGCTCATCGGGCTGGGAATATGCTCGCTCGTCATAGCGGCTGTCAGGGATCACATGGGGGCCTAAATGCTTTTCGTCCGTTTTTTGTTGTTTACCGTCATTGTCGCGTCCTGCGGAACAGCCCTGGCCGCGGAACCGGATCCCGCCGTCAGCGCGGCGACCGGCGCTGGAGGCGGAATCCTGCGGCAAAATTCCGCCGCCAGACCCCTGCAGCAAAGCGCTCCGCTGTCCACCACCCTGCCGAGCGAGACCGCGACAAGCCCCGTGCGTCCCTCGGGGCAGGGCGCTCCCGTTCCCGGCTCTCCGGGGGCGGCCCCTCCCGTCGTTTACTCCACGGCGCCGCTCTATGTGCCCGGGCAAATGCTCTACAACAGCCGCCCGTTCACGGGCGTGCCCGCATGGATGCAGAACGCCTATCTCCCTCGGCAGGGCGAATATCCGCCTTTCGGCGCCAATCTGTTTCAGGGGTATTTCGCGGGGACATACTATGAAGGCATCAACAGCGATTACGTCATCATGCCGGGGGATCGCATTCTCATCCACATCTGGGGAGCGCACGCGTACAGCGACACCCTGATGGTGGATCAGCAGGGGAACATCTTTTTGCCGGAAGTCGGGCCCGTCCGGATCGCCGGCCTCAAAAACGGCCAGCTTCAGGGCGCCGTGCGTTCCCATATCGCTTCGGTCTTCAGGGCCAATATGGAGGTGTACGTCAACCTGCTCACCGCCCAACCCGTTGCCGTGTACGTAACGGGATTCGTCGCGCGGCCCGGAAGGTACGCCGGCGGCGTGAACGATTCCGCGCTGTATTTCCTTGACCGCGCGGGCGGCATCATTCCGGACCGCGGCTCGTACAGGAACATTTCCATACAGCGCAACAACAGGGAAATCGCCAGGGTCGACCTGTACTCCTTCATTCTCCACGGCAGAATTGGAGGCGGCGCATTGCGGGACGGCGACGTCATTGTCGTGGGCGCGAAAGGGGACAGCGTGCTGGCCGGCGGCAACATCCCCCAGCAGGCCGCTTACGAAGCCAGGGGAAAGAGTTTTTCCGGCCTTGACCTGATAGGGCTTGCCTCGCCGCAGTCGTCCGTCTCCCACGTCAGCGTGACGGGCACGCGCGACACTCTTCCGTTCCATATCTATCTGACGCTTGACGAATTCAGAAAATTTTCCCTCGCCGCGAACGACAAGGTGGAATTTCTCGCGGACAAACCCGGCCGGAGCATCATGATTTCCGTAAGCGGAGCCACAACCGGCGCCACGCGCTATCCGGTGACGCGCAGCACGAGCCTGCGCGATCTTCTGGCGTATGTCCATGTTGACGAAAAACTCAGCGATCTCTCCGGGATATACGTCAAGCGCAGAAGCGTGGTGGAGCAGCAGCGCAAGGCCATTTCCGACGCCTTGCGCCGTCTGGAAAGTTCCGTGCTCACCGCGACCTCCGCCAATCAGGAAGGCGCGGCCATCCGCGTGCAGGAAGCGCAGCTTGTGCAGAATTTCGCCGCCCGCGTCGCCCAGCTGGAGCCTGACGGAGTGGTTGTGGTCACCAGAAACGGCGTCATATCCGACATCCTGCTGGAGGACGGCGATGAAATCGTCATTCCGCAGCGTTCCGACGTCGTGCAGATCAACGGGGAAGTGATGTCGCCCAAAGCCGTCGTGCACGTGCCCGGCCAGGATGTGAGAAAGTATGTGCAGGACGCCGGCGGATTCACGGACAGGGCGGATTCGCGCAATATTCTTGTCGTGCATTCCAACGGCGAAATCGTTCCCGCGGGGAAAACAAAAATTCTGGCCGGCGACGTTCTGCTGGTCATGCCGGAATATGACACCAAGGGTTTCTCCATTTTCAAGGATATCGTCCAGGTGCTCTATCAGGTGGCCATCGCCACGCGGGTGGTGCTCACGCCCTGGTAATTGCCGGAGCGCGGAGTCATAATGGATATGGATAAAAGCCAACGCTCGTATTCCAGCGGCGAACCGATCGCGATTGTCGGGGCGGGCTGCCGTTTTCCCGGCAATGTGACGGATATGGCCTCCTACTGGAAGCTGCTGGAATCAGGCACGGATGCCGTTACCAGCCTGCCGGCCGGGCGTTTCTGCCTGGAGCGATACGGCAGCGCCGACAGAAGGCTTGGCGGGCGCAGCTATACCTTCGCGGCCGGGACAATCGGAGACATCAAGGAGTTTGACGCCGATTTTTTCGGTATTTCCCGCAAGGAAGCCCTGGACATGGATCCGCAGCAGCGTCTGGCGCTGGAAACGGCATGGGAGGCCTTTGAGCAGGCCCATATTCCGCCGTCGTCCCTGCGGGGGACGGACGCCGGGGTCTTCATCGGCGTGAGCAACGTCGACAACAGTCTGCAGGCCCCGGACGACCCGGCCGCCACATCGGCCTATTCCATGACGGGAAGCAACCTGAGCATCATCGCCAACCGCCTTTCCTGGTTTTTCGATTTCCACGGCCCCAGCATGATTGTCGACACGGCCTGCTCGTCCTCCCTGGTGGCGGTGCACACGGCCTGCGAGAACATCCGCCTTGGAAGGATACCCCTTGCCGTGGCGGGCGGCGTCAATATTCTGCTCGCCCCCTATCCTTTCATCGGGTTTTCAAGGGCGCGCATGCTTTCCCCCGACGGACGCTGCAAGGTTTTCGACGCTTCGGGCAACGGCTATGTGCGCGGTGAAGGAGCGGGAATCGTCATTCTCAAGCCTCTGGATCTGGCGCTCAGGGACAACAATTCCGTCCTCGGCCTCATCGCGGCTTCCGGCGTCAACGCCGACGGCCGCACCATCGGCATCGCCCTGCCCAATGCCAGAGCCCAGGCGGTTCTTCTGAGAAAAACCTATGCGGATTTCGGGCTGGACCGGACAAAACTGGTATACGTTGAAGCGCACGGCACCGGCACGGCCGCCGGCGATCCCGTGGAGGCCTCCGCCATAGGCGAGGTATTGGGAAAACCTCTGCGCGGCCTGAGGAGGCTGCCCGTCGGCTCGGTGAAAAGCAATATAGGCCATCTGGAACCGGCGTCCGGCATGGCCGGCCTGCTCAAGGCCCTGCTTGTTCTGCGCCACGGAAAAATTCCGCCCAACCTGCACCTGAACACGCCCAATCCGGCCATACATTTCGCCGAACTCAACATACGCGTTCCGCGCAAACTCGTTTCATTGCCGAAGGCCGGCGGGGATGAGCTTGTCGGCGTCAATTCCTTCGGTTTCGGCGGGGTCAACGCGCACATCGTCCTGCGGCGGGCCGGAAACTCCCGCCTCCGCAGGCCGCCGGCAATGAGGGGCGCCGTTCCCTCCCCCCTGTTCCTCTCCGCCGCCGGCGCGCCCGCCCTGCGGCGGATGGCGGAACGGTACCGGGAACTTCTTGAAGGGGCTTCCCCCGATTTTTGTTACGACATCGCGGCGACGCTCGCCCTTGAGCGGGAGATCCTGCCGGTCAGGGCGATTGTTCGCGGCAAGAGCGTGCCTGAAATCCGCGCGAATCTCAGACGCGCCGCCCAAAGCGAAACCGGCGGAGGGGCCTCCCCGGCGCGGGGGGACGCGGCGAAGGCGGGCGGCGTCTTTGTCTTTTCCGGAAACGGCGGGCAATATCCCGGCATGGGAGCCGCGCTCGCGCGGGCCGACAGCGATTTCCGGCGCGCCGTGGAAGAGGTGGACAGCCTGCTGACGCCGCTTCAGGGCTGGCCGGTTACGGAGGCGTTCCTTTTCCCGGAGAAGTACCGGGAACATGCCGAACTCACCGAGAAAAGCCAGCCCCTGCTGTTCGCGCTGCAGGTCGGGCTTGTGGCGGCCCTGCGGGCCAAAGGCCTGGAACCTTCGGCCGTCTTCGGGCACAGCGTGGGCGAGGTGGCGGCCGCCTGGGCATGCGGCGCCCTGAGCCTGAAGGACGCGGTCACGGTCATACACCACCGCAGCCGGCTGCAGGCGAAAACGCGCAATGCCGGCGGCATGGCGGTCGTTTCCCTCCCCGAGGAAAAAGCCCGCCGGATTTTGGCCGACATTGAAGGGGACATCGGCATCGCGGCGGTGAACACCGGCTCCTCCCTGACCGTTGCCGGAGAAAACGCCGCCCTGCGCGCTTTTCTGAAATTGTGCAAGGAAGGGCGCATCGCGGCGAAAAAACTGAATATTCCCTATCCGTTCCATACCGCGGCCATGGACGGCATCCGGGAGGAACTGTCCCTCGCCCTGCGCGGCATACGTCCCCGCAAACCGAAAATTCCGTTTTTTTCCACCGTGACGGGCGGATTGCGCGACGCTTCCCTGAACGGAGCCTACTGGTGGTTCAACGCGCGCCGGCCGGTTTTGTTCGAGCGGGCCGCTTCTTCCGCCTGCGACGCAGGTTTCCGACGTTTTCTGGAGATCGGCCCCGCCCCCGTGCTCGGTTCCTACCTGCGGGACATCCTGCGCGGAAAACAGGAAACGGCCCGCGTTCTGTCCACGCTGTCCAAAGGCGGGAATGAAGCGGAAGAGTTTGAGAAGGCATGGAAAAACGCCTGGCTGAACGGGTGGCCCCTGGACATGGGGAAGCATTTTCCCCTGCCGCACGCCAGGCGGGATCTGCCTCTCTATCCCTGGAGCCGCGAATACCTGTGGACGGAAGAAACCCCGGAATGCAGGGGCTTTTTGCGCTCGGAACGTCTGCATCCGCTTCTCGGCTGGCGTTTGCCCGGCAAGGCGGCGGTGTTTGAAAACGTGATCCTTCCGGCGGATTTTCCCTGGCTTGCCGATCATGTCGTGGGCCGCGACATTCTTTATCCGGCGACGGCCTTTCTGGAAAGCATGATCGCCGCGGCCGCGGTTCTGCATCCCGAACAGCGGGCGGAACTGGAGCGGGTCGCCCTCTTTCAGTCCCTGCCGCTGGCCGACAACGCTCCCCGGGTGGTGCGGCTGACCGTGAACGGCGAAGACGGCGGGCTGCTGGTGGAATCCCGGCCGCACATGAGCGCCGAACCCTGGGGCGTCTGCGCCAGGGCGCGCATCCCGCGCGCGGCGGAGAGCCGGAGCGAACCGGATGTGCCCGTCGGGCGGGCGGAGGATTTTGGCCTCCGCATGGACGGGGAGGCCCTGTACAGGATTGCGGAACGCCATTTCCTGCGTTACGGCCCCGCGTTCCGCACTGTGGAATGCGCCTGGCTGCGGGAGAACGGGAACGAGGTTCTGGCCAGGTTCCGCGCAACGGAGCCGGTCGACGCCGGGGGCATGCACATTCCCCCCACGGTGGCGGACGGGGCGCTGCAGTCGCTCTTCCTGCTGCTCGACGGGCGCGGGGATTTCGGAGCCTATCTGCCGGTTTCCTTCGAGCGGGTTGCGCTGTGCGCTTCCGGTTCGCCGCGTTTTGTCCACGCCAGGCTCGAACGCCTCGGCCCCCGTTCGGCGCTGGCCTCCTTCCGGCTTCTGGACGAGCGCGGAGCCGTTCTTCTTCTTCTGGACGGCTGCCGCTTTCGCCGTTCAGCGCGGCTGGAGCGGGAAATTGTTCCGCCGGAACCCTACGTGACGGAATTTGTCCCCCTGCCGCATCCCGATGCCGTGGAGCCCCTGCGGAATCTCCCGCCGGCGGCATTGACCGCCGTCGCGCGCGAGGCCGCAAGGCATATCCGGATCGCGCCGCCGTCTTCCCCGGAAAAACAGCCTTCTCCGGAAACCCTTCTGCAGCTCGCCGCCCTGGCCTGCATCCATGAGACGGTGTCCTCTTTTCTCAAGAGTTGCCAAGGCGTCCCCGACCCATCCCAGCAAGCCTGGTTCGGCGCGATGGCCGAGCGGCTCAAGGCCGCCGGCCTGGCATCGTCCGGAGGCGGGCGGCCGGAAGCGGCGGCTCCGGAGGACCGGCCCGGCGCGGACATCCTGTGGCGCACCCTGATGGCCGCGGCGCCCGGCTACGTGTCCGAGGCGACGCTGCTTGCGCATGTGTTTGAGCGCAATGCGAAGATACTGGCCGGCGAGTACGCGGCCCGCGAAAACGAGATTCTGCCCTCCCGCCTCGGGGAAAGATATTTTTCCGATTCCCAGGCCCTGAAACCTTTCGCCGCCGCGGCGCGCCGTTGTCTGGCGTCCGTTCTTCAATGCGCCGAGCCCGGACGGCCCCTGAACATCCTCTGCCTCGGCGGGCATTCGGCGGCCATGCTGCCGGACATCCTGCCCCTGCTCGACGGCGGCCCCCATCGTTTCGCGGTGGGCGTGGAGGACAGGGCGGGCGCCGAAACCCATGCCCTGCGGTTCGGTCCCGCGCCGGGGCTGCGTTTTTTTCCGCTCAACCCGGAAACGCCGGAAAAAGAGCATCTGGGGCGCTATCATTTCATTTTTCTGGCCTGGGCCGCGCACGAGCGCCTCAACAGCGCCGCCGCCCTTGAGGGATGCCGGGCCATGCTCGCGCCCGGCGGGGTCGTCTGCCTGCTGGAACACGCGCCGAGCCTGTTCACGGACTATGTTTTCGGCGCGCTTCCGCGTTACTGGGCGGCTTCGCCGGACAGCGGGCAACCCGCCTCGCTGTTGCAGGGGCGGGAGTACTGGCGCGGGAGCCTTGAAAAGGCCGGGTTTTCGGAAGTCACGCCCGTCGGGGACGATGACGGGACGGCGCGGGCCTGCCTGTTGCTCGGCCGCGGGGATCCCGCCGAAAACGCGCAACGCGGCGGGCCGGATCCGGAACCGGCGCCCGCAACGCCGGAGCGCGGGGAAAACCGGCCCCCCCGCTGGCTGATTGTGGCCGGCGCCGAGGGAACGCGAAGTTATGTTTTGTCAACGGCCCTGTTGACAGCCCTGACCAAGCGCGGCGAAGCCGCCTGCTTGCCGGACGCCGACGCGCGTTCCGTGGGCGACCCGGCCTGGTGGCGGAGCGCCCTTGCCGGGCCGTCCGGCAATACGGGCAACATGCCGCTGCGCGTCGTCTTTTTCGCGGGCTATGACGACAGGGACGATCCCTCGCCGGAGGATTTCGAGGCCGTGCAGCTTGCCGGAACAACCGGCCTTGCCGCCCTGGCGCGCGCCTGGGACTCCCTGCGTCCGGACATGCGCCTTTGGGTGGTGACCGGGGGGGCTTTGCCGGGAGAATGGCCGCGGGCGCGGCCCGTGCCCTCCCAGGGGGCGCTCTCCGGCTTCGCCCGCGTGCTGCGGAACGAAATGCGCGGTCTGGAGACAAGACTGGTCGACCTGCACGGGGAGTTTGAGGCGGATCCCTCCCTGTTGCCGGCCCTGCTGCGCGAGCTGCTTTGCCCGACCGGGGAACCGGAGGTTGTTCTTGCCGGGGAGTCGCGCCGGGCGCCGCGTCTGGTGCGCATGCCGCGCCAGGGACATGCCGGGGAGGGCGAAGGGGCGGTTCTGGCTTTCGACGCGCCCGGCAGCCTGCGGAACCTGTACTGGAAAGGAGCGCCCTTGCCCGCTCCCGGCCCCGGCGAAGTCCGCGTTGAAGTGAAATACGCGGGGCTGAACTTCCGCGATGTGATGTTCTGCATGGGCATGTTGCCGGACGAAATGCTGGAGGGCGGTTTTTCCGGCCCCTCCTTGGGCATGGAATGTTCCGGCGTCGTCGACGCCGTCGGCGGCGGCGTGACCGGCTGGAAGGCCGGGGACGAGGTGGTCTGCTTCGCGCCCGCGGCCTTCGGCACCCACGTTGTCACCAGCGCGGCGGCCGTGGCCCGCAAACCCGCGAACATCGGCTTCGCCGAGGCCGCCGGCCTGCCGGTGGCCTTCATCACCGCCTGGTACAGCCTGAAACATCTGGCCCGGATGCGGCCCGGCGAGCGGGTGCTCATCCACGGGGCCTGCGGCGGCGTCGGCCTTGCGGCCATACAGGTTGCCGCCCATCTCGGCCTTGAAATTCACGCCACCGCAGGAGCGCCGGAAAAACACGCCTTTTTGCGCAGGCTCGGCGTGAAGCGCCTGTATTCCTCGCGTTCCCTGGCCTTTGCCCGGCAGATTCCGGACGCGACCGCCGGAGAGGGCGTGGACGCCGTGCTGAATTCCCTGTCCGGGGAGGCCGTCCCGGCCGGACTGTCCGTGCTGCGGCCCTTCGGGCGTTTTCTTGAGCTCGGCAAACGGGACTTTTACGCGGATTCTCCCCTGCGCCTGCGTCCGTTCAGCAAAAATCTCTCCTATTTCGGCATTGACGTGGATCAGCTTCTTGTCCGCCAGCCCGCCCTTGCCCAAAGCCTCTTCGCGGAACTGATGGATCTCTTCGCGCGGCGCGGGTTTGTTCCCCTGCCGCACACGGTCTGGCCGGCAACGCGGTGCGTGGAAGCCTTTCAGGCCATGCAGGGTTCCGTCCACATCGGCAAGCTGACCGTCTCCCTGGAAGGGGCGACCCGCCTGGCGCGACCGGCGGACCCCGCCCGGCGGGGCATGGTCTGCTCCCCGGACGCGACCTATCTTGTGACCGGCGGCTCCGGCGGGTTCGGCCTCGCTTCCGCGGCGCGCCTTGCCGGACGCGGCGCGAAAAACCTGCTGCTCGTCAGCCGCAAGGGCATACGGGAAAAGGAAGCCGGCGGCATCGTCAGGGAACTGCGGGAGAAGGGCGTGCGGGTGGTCGACGCCAGGGCGGACGCGGCCGATGCCGGCAGCCTGCGGCGCTGCCTGAAACGGCATCTGAAGTCGCTGCCCCCGCTGCGCGGCGTCATTCACGCGGCAACGGCCCTGGATGACGGCCTCGTCACCGGCCTGACGCCGGAGCGCATCAGGAATTCCCTTGCCGCCAAGAGCCTCGGCGCCGTCAACCTGCACCGGCTGACGCTGTCCCTGCCGCTGGACTTTTTCGCCCTCTACTCCAGCGCCGTGACGCCTTTCGGCAATCCCGGCCAGGCCGGCTATGTGGCGGCCAACTGCATGCTGGAAACACTGGCTGCCTGGCGGCGCGCCCGCGGCCTTCCGGCCCAGGTCATCGGCTGGGGGGCCATTGCCGATACCGGCATGCTGACGCGCAACCCCAGGGCGCGGGAAATGCTGCTCAAAACCCTGGGCGTCAGCCCGACGCGATCCGCTGACGCCCTGGACTGGCTGGAACACTGCATCGGGGAAGACATCGGGGCGAGTTTCTTCTTCGGCCTGGACTGGCGGACGCGGGCTCATCTTCCCGTTCTGGCTTCCCCGCGATTCCGGCGTCTGCGTCCCGCGCCGCAATCGGACGGAAGAGAGGGCGGCGCGGCCGACCTGTCGCCGGAACGCCTGCGTTCCCTGCCTCTTCAGGAAAGCATGGCCCTCCTGACGGACGCGCTCATGGACGAGACGGCCAATGTGCTGCGCCTGCCCAGGGACAGGTTTACGCCCGACGATCCGCTGGCGGCGCTGGGCATGGATTCTCTCATGGCCGTGGAGCTTTCCCTGGCCGTGGAGCAGAAATTCGGCCTGAGCGATTTTTCGCTTTCCCTCTCGGAGAAAACCACGGCCAAAAGCCTGGCCCAATCCCTCGCGGAATTTCTCCTCTCCGCTCCCGGCGACGCCGCCGCGGCGGACGCCGACACGCGGATGCTGCATTCCCTGGAACAGGCTCACGGCGCCGGTCTTTCCGGAGAGATGCGCGACGCCGTGCTCCGCGACATGAAGGAGAAGACCCGTGAGTAGCGCGACAGACACGAAAACGCCGGCGGAATCCCTGTTCGGCCTTGGCCCCGCCGAGCAGGCGCGCCTGTGCGCCGGCGCGCCGCTTGATGCTCTCGCCTCCCGCAGCCCGCGCCCGCGCGCCGACGCCGCGCCGGTTTCCCCGCGTTTCACCCGGTTTTCCGAACTGCCGGACTACAAAAGACTTCAGGTGCAGCGCCTTGTGGCGGAGAAGACGGGGATCAAAAATCTTTTTTTCACCTGCCACGAAACTCGCGCCCAGGCCAGAACGCGGATCAACGGCAGGGAATTTCTCAATTTCGCCACCTATGATTACCTCGGCCTGAACGGGCACCCGGAAGTGACGGCGGCCGCCGGGGAAGCCATGCGCGTTTTCGGCACGTCGGCCGGGGCCAGCCGGCTGGTCGCCGGCGAGCGCCCCCAGCACGCCGCGCTGGAAAAAGCCCTGGCCGCCCTGTACGGCGCCGCCGCCGCCGTGATCTTTGTCAGCGGGCACGCCACCAACGTCTCCACCCTGTGCACGCTGCTGAACGCCAGGGACGCGGTGTATCACGACGCCCTGGCGCACAATTCCCTCGTCATGGGAGCCCGGTTTTCCGGCGCCGCGCGGTACGCTTTTCCGCACAACGACCGCGACGCCCTTGAGGATCAGCTCCGGCGCACCCGCGCCGGGCACGAGCGGGCCCTGATCGTCACCGAAGGTCTGTTCGGCATGGACGGCAGCATCGCGGACCTGCCTGAACTCATCGCCCTGAAACGGAAATACGGCTGCTTTCTGATGGTGGACGAGGCCCATTCGCTGGGAACCCTCGGCCGGACCGGCAGGGGCGTGGCGGAATATTTCGGCGCGGACCCGGCGGACGTGGACATCTGGATGGGCACCCTGTCCAAGACCCTTTGCGGCTGCGGCGGCTTTATCGCCGGCTGCGCCGAGCTGGCGGAACTGCTCAGGTACGGCGCGCCGGGCTTTGTGTACAGCGTGGGCATGCCGCCGCCCATGGCGGCCGCCTCGGCCAAGGCCCTTGAGATCATGCTCCGCGAGCCGGAGCGCGTGGCCGGATTGCGGCGCCTTTCCGGATTTTTTCTCCGCGAGGCGAAAGAACGCGGCCTGAACACGGGCCACGCGGTGGAGGGGTCGGCGGTGATCCCCCTGATAGCGGGCAATTCCCTCATGGCGGGCTACCTCTCCCATCTGCTGTTCGAGCGCGGGGTCAACGCGCTGCCCATTGTGTATCCCGTGGTGGAGGAGGGCATGGCGCGCCTGCGCTTTTTCCTTTCCTCCGAACATGCGGAAGCGGATATTGTGACGGCCCTGGACGCGGTTGCCGAAGACCTGCCGGTCGCGGTGAGGAAATTTCAGTGATGACCGCGTTCCGGCGGGCCACTCCCGACGCGGCGGAGCAAATAGCCCGCATTGTGTGCGGCACCGCGGCCGGCATTGTGGAAACCCTGCTGGGCGATCTGGTGAAGGGCGTGGAGGCCGCCGCGCTTCTGAGCGCCGGATTCATCAAGGGAGAAGGCGTCTATCGCACGGAAAACGTCCTCTGCTCAATGGACGGGGAGGAAATCACGGCCCTGCTTTTTTCCTACCCTTCCCGCGAGCACAGGGTGCCCGCGCTGGCGGAAGCCCTCATCCCCGCCAGACGCCTGCGGGCCGTGCGCCCCTTTCTGGAGGTCGCCGTTCCCGACAGCCTTTTCGTCAACACGTTCTGGGTGGCCGGGCATCTGCGGGGCGCGGGGCTGGGAGACGCCCTGATGGCGGCGGCGGAACGGCGCCGCCGGGAACTCGGCCTTTCCGGGATAAACCTTTTCTGCTGGAACGACAACGACCGCGCCCTGCGCTTCTACGCCCGCCACGGCTTTGCCGAAAAGCAACGCATCCCCGCCGGGGAAGCCCTCGGCGGGCGGCACCCGGAAGGAGGCTCCCTTCTCTTCCGCGCCGGGGGGGAAACAGCGTGAACGGCGACTGGCGCGTGGTTTCCGCCTATGCCGCCTGCGGCGTCGGCGCGGTGCTGGCCCAGCGTCTCGCCCGTCGCGGGGCGGCGATCCGGCTCCGGGACAGGGGACGGCCGCGCCGCGACGGGGAGGCTTTCGCCTTTGTCACGGCCCTGTCGGCCGTTTCGCTCTTTCTGCCGCTCACGGCGCGGCCGGGCATGGCGACGCTGTGCTGCCTGGGGCTGGCCGCGCTTCTGGCCAGCCTCAACCGGGCCAAGGAACGCGCCCTGCGCGAGCCGGTGCTCCTTGCCGACGCCTGGCTTCTGCCGCAGATCCTCGCCTGCCCCGGCATGTATTTCCCCTTTCTGCCCGTGAGGCGAATCGCCCTGGGGGCGCTCTTCACCGTTGCGCTGATCGGGCTGCTGTTTTTCGCGGAAAGCCCGCTCCCGGCCCTGCGCGAGCCTTTGCCCGCGCTGGCCCTGTTCGCGGCCGGGCTTTCGCCGGCCCTGGGCATCGCGCTCATGCGCCGGGGGCGGCTGCGCCGGCTCGCGGCCTTTCTGCTCCGGCGCTGCCCGGTGGACGGCGACGCCGTTGCCGACGCGCGGCGCAACGGGCCTTTGACGGCCGCCCTCATGCATCCCGTGTGGGCCGGGGCAACGAATGCGGACGCCCTGTTCGTTGACCGGCGGGTCCGCCCGGAGGCATCCCGCTGGCCCGAAGGCTTTGAGCGCATGCTGGCGGATATCGACGCGGCTCCGGCCGGCAGCCTCCCCCATGTGGCGCTGCTTCAGGCGGAATCCTTCTGCGACGTCAGGGAGACGTTCGCCGCCCGCCTCACCCCGGCCCAGCGCGAGGCCCTGCGGGACTTTCTCCCCCACTGGGACAGGCTGAAAGACATGGGCCGCGCCCTGCCCACGCCGGAAGACGCCTTCGGCGCCTACACCATGCGCGCGGAGTTTTCCGCGCTCACGGGCCTGCCCCGGCGGGCGCTCGGCCCCTGGGCCTTCAACCCCTACCTGTTGGCCTCGCGGCGGCCCGTGTGGTCGCTGGCCTGGCATCTCCGGGACAGGGGCTACGCGGCCCTGTGCCTGCACCCCCATCGCGAAACTTTTTTCCGCCGGCACAGGGTGATGCCCAACCTGGGCTTTGAGCGCTTTGCGGGCGTCAAGGAATTGGGGCGTCTGGAGAAATTCGGGCCGTACGTGAGCGACAGGGCTCTGGGCGGGGCCGTTCTGGGGGAACTGGGCAAGGCCGCCGGGCCGATGTTCTGCTTTGTGATCACCATGGAGGCCCACGGCCCCTGGCTGGAAGGCAGGCTGACGGAACAGCAGATCGCGGCGACGCTTCAAGATGTGGACTGGCGATTGTTTTCCCCAGAAATGCGGCTGTATCTCTGCCATCTCCGGCACATGGACGAACTGTTCGGGATGCTGCTGGACGCGGGAGCGGGAGCGGGGCAGGGGAGAAGGGTGGAAGTGTGGGCGTACGGGGATCACGCGCCGGGATTACATACATAACATGCAGAGAGAATGTATGAATAAGAATATAGAAGTTTGTTTTGCTGTGAATAACGAATTTGTACCAATGCTCGGCGTATGCATAACATCCATATTAGTTAATTCTGGACACAGTGATAACCATAATTTTACTGTATTAATCAGTAACATAACCAATGATAACATAAAACTTTTGGAAGATCTTAAAAAAATAAAACCATACAATATTAACTATATTACCCCAGATTATAGAGTATTGACAAAAAATTTCGGTCATTATCCATCCAAGAGGATAAGCGATGATGCGATGCTTCGGCTGTTTTCCGCTTCATACATGCCGCAGTCGGATAAAGTGATATCTCTGGATGCGGATCTTGTTGTCTTAAAACCATTGCGAGAGCTGTGGGAAATTGACATCAGCGACCATTATTGGGCCGCCGCTGTGGATTATTCGATAAAATATGATGGCTTAGCTTATGCTCAAAAAATAAAAAAATATTTGCCCCCAAAATACAATTATCTGAATTCAGGCGTTGCCATTTTTAATTTAAAGAAATGGAGAGAGGATAATGCTGAGTTAACATTCAGACAGAACTTTCTAAAATATAAAGATGAGGGAATTTTTACCTTTACGGATCAGGATGTTTTAAATTTAACATTTTGCGAATCATCCCTCGAACTCTCGCCTGAATGGAATACAATGCCGTTGATATGTAAAAATAACGGCGTGAAAATTCCGGATGATCCGCGCATAATTCACTGGGCCGGATATCAAAAACCCTGGAAACATGTTGATTGCCTATATGAGGAATTTTTCTGGAAATATGCCAGATTTCTGCCGGTATTCGACCTCTGTTTATACCGTAAGGTTGTAGCAAACTATCAATTTGAACTTAAAAAAATAAGAAAATATATCAGGGTATCGGGGCAATGTTATGGATGGAGTCTTGTTTTGAAGAAGGCAATATACAATGTATTAAGAAAAATAACATCCGGCGCGGCTCGCCGCAAATATGAAAAAATCTATAACGATATTGAAAAATTGAAAAAAGACAGGGAACGAATTCTAAAAAATACGCTGTGAAGAAATGAATCTTATGCGCGGGGTAGAATTACTGAAAGCGAAAAATGATGTGGCGCAGATTTTCAGCACACTCCCTGTACGACCATACCGGCGTAAAATCCTTTTTTTCAGGGTCGACTATTTACCTATTTTTATGGAGAGACAATGACTGCCGCAAGCATGGATCTAAGCATTATTATACCGCTGTATAACCTGGAAGATTTGTTGCCACGCTGCCTAGACTCCATTGTGCAGCAGCAATCTCCGCTGAGTATTGAATGTATCGTTATTGATGACGGCTCGACGGACAGTTCGCTTGATATCGCAAGAGAATATGCGCAACGGTATCCTTTTGTGCATGTTTACGCCCAGCAAAACAGCGGAGCCGGCGTTGCCAGAAACAAGGGCCTTGAGCTTGCCAAGGGGCGGTATGTATGCTTTGTGGATAGCGACGATTACCTGTGCAACGATTCGCTATTGCACTTTTCAGGCATGGTAAATTCGGTTGAACAGCCTGACGTTATCATCTTTGACTTTTATGTGGAAGATGTGAACCAAAATAAATCGAGATGTCACAGCATAACAAGATCATGGCTCGCGGGGCCGGCTTTGCGGGACAACATCCCTAGGGATACGGTTTTTGCCCTTTGTGATTATCCGGAATTGTTACTTTTCTGCCGCAGGGGAGCACCCTGGAATAAAATTTACAGAAGAGCGTTTCTTCGTGAACACAACGTACGATTTGCGACCTCTCGGGTTGCAGAAGACTGGCTTTTTTTCGTCTTGTCTCTTTTGACGTCCGCAAGCATTAAAATCATTGAGAAGCCGTTGTATGTCCAGTTCATAAATCGCCCCGGCAGCCAATGCACTTCGGTTTACGGTGAACGCAGGCTTACGCAGATTGACGTCTTTGATGAATCCTTGAGGATTATTGATCAACTGGCCCCCCCCCCGCCTATAAAAAACTATCTGCTTCTCGTGATGATCGGCAGTGTGTCTTTTTTTGGGTCCCGCACGCCTGAACCGTGGCACGCCAGCTTCAAAAACTATCTGGATTATCTTGTTTCACTGTTGCCGCAAGGAGATCTTGCCCAAAAACTTCGTGACAGGCTGATAGACCCCCAACCCAATTTCAAAAATCCCACGGCAACGGCATATTTAAAAATGCTCTATAAGTACCTGCTGAAAAATGATGACGAGCAGCGCCCCTTGCTGTCCATTATTCTTACTGTAAACAGATCGCACAGCGTATTTTTGGATCAATATTTCAATTTTCTGAATTCTCAATTCGAATGCGCGAATATTTGCGAAGTTATTATTGCGCACGATGCTGTTGCCGACAATATATATGTCAGCAGTCTGGCATCCAAAAAATTTACCTTCGAGGTTTCGAGTTTTTCAGTCGAAAACGACAGTTCGCCATACTTGGAGAGCTTGCGGCACGCGAAGGGAGAATATGTTTGTTTTATGGATCCCACGATATTGCCAGAGCCGGAATCACTGCAGCCGTTGCTGTTAAAGGCGATTTGTAATGATGCTGATTTACTTATAACCCAATTGGATATGCCTTCACGATTTTTGCCAGAACAGGCTGAAAATGAAAAAACGGTTTGGAAAAAAGTTATTAAGGCAAAATTTAGCAAACTTTCAAGAGATCGGCAAAAGTGTTTATTATGGACAATAAATGAATCAATGTGGCGCAATATATATAAGAGAAAATTGCTTATTGGCATTCTGCATAATAAATTCCCTGAAAATACTTTTGACAGCCCGTTGTTATTGCATTGGATGGCTATAGATTCCGCTGAACATATTGTCGTGGTACCACAAAAAAAGTTTTCGAAATATTTTTCTGAGAAGGTGGACCATCGCTCAGATTTAATTAAGAATATCAATGAAATGCAGAATACCGTGCCGTTTTTGCTGAAAAACTACCATGACAGATTTACAAAACTTGCCATTACTTACCGTTTATTACGTCTTTTGCAGGCGCAAGCGTTGTCTGATGAGAATGCGATTTCCGAGCGGAATGTTTTGCTCAGCCTTACTCCGCCTATAGCCTTAACGGATTTGACAACGTACAAAAGATTATTTCATAAAAAAAATGGAATTGGTAAAACATGTCGCGATTACTTTGTCTCACACGGTCTCTATAACTTTGCGAATTACCAGGCTGTTTTGAAGTTAAAAAACAATATCCTTGATAAGCTGTGGTCGATACTGAAATCAACTTTTAAACTTCTCAGTCCCACATATAATTTACTCTTATCACAGCAAAGAAAACTTGAAGATTTAAAAAAAGATATAGATGCAATGCAGGAAAGGAATCACAAATTGTCCAATTCCATAAGATGGGCGCTGAGCGCCTCAGTACATCACCAACGAATATTTCCGAGGTTTAAAAATTTATATTCTGGCCGGGATGTGGTCCTTATCGCCACCGGGCCGACATTAAATCGTTACCAGCCTATCGCGGGAGCCGTGCACATTGGAGTAAACAGGGCTTTCAAGGCTGATTTTATCCAACTGGATTATCTTTTTGTTCAGGATTTTGTATCCGCGCAAGGTTATTTGAATGACTTGCCAAGCAGCCCCAATGCCTCCGCCACAATATTTTACGGATTATATGAGGACAGTGGAAGAACTACCGCATTGATAATTCCTGAAGATCTGACCATCAAGCATGGCGCTGTAAGATATTATTGCCATCCTAATAGAATGCTTCCCCCTATGCTACCTTTAACTTTAAATATAGACCGCGAACCTCTCGTTGATAATGGCTCTGTTGTGTCCGAGGCAATGCAATTCGTTTTTTATACAAATCCTAAAAAAATTTTTCTAGTCGGATGCGATTGTTCATTAGATAGCCATTTCAATGGCGATGCCCAATTTGTCACTGACATACAAAGGAGAAACAAGATAATGATAAATACAAGAAATAATGTTTGGGAGGGTATAAAAAGATTCTCGGAAATCTATTATCCGGATACCGAGATAATTTCAATCAACCCGGTCGGATTAAAGGGTATATTTAAAGATTATTATTATGATGTATAAAATCTGTAATCGCTCTTATAATTCCCTTCGGCGTTGCTGCGGGAAGAGGTGGTCCCCCAAACAGCGGCAGCCTGTTGAGATGGAATCACAGCAGACAGGAGGCGGGTCGCAGTGAGACGTGTACTGGTTGTTGGGGCGGGGCTCACAGGCTCAACCATTGCCCGCGTTCTGGCCGAGAATGGATATCACGTGGAAATCATTGACGAACGTGATTACGTGGGCGGTAATTGCCATACGCGACGTGATCCGGCAACAGGCGTTATGGTGCATGTGCATGGCCCTCACATCTTTCACACCGACAATGATCGGGTCTGGAAATTTGTCAATCGTTTCGCTTTGTTTAAACCATACACTTTCCGCACCAAAACTACCGCATGCGGAAAAGTATACTCACTGCCTCTAAATCTTCTGACCATAAATCAGTTTTTTGAACGCGCATTGCGTCCGAATGAAGCTAGGGAATTCGTTGCTTCGCTTGCCGTCAAATCTTGTTCAACCCCGCGCAATTTTGAGGAACAAGGCCTCGCTCTTCTGGGGGAAAAATTATATCGTACATTTTTTGAAGGCTATACTTTCAAGCAATGGGGATGCACCCCGAGGGATCTCCCGGCGTCCATACTGCATCGTCTCCCGCTTCGCTTTAATTACGATGACAATTATTTCAGTCACCGCTATTAAGGCATTCCCGCACCGGGATATACGACATTAACGGAAAACATGCTTGATATGCCGCAATTGATCAATGTACGTCTCCGTACATCCTACGCGCATGAAACCAAAGACACATTCTTTCACGTTTTTTATTCCGGTCCTTTGGATAGCTGGTTCAACTCGCGTCTTGGGTGCTTGCCTTATCGCACGCTTGATTTTGAGTGGTTCACAACCATCGGCGACTATCAGGGCTGCGCGGTTATGAATTATGCTGATGTTGATATCCCCTGGACACGTATTGTGGAACATAAGCATTTCGCATATTGGGAAAAACATGAAGCGACGACCTGCAATCGTGAAATTCCGCGTGCCTGCGAGAAGAAAGACACACCTTATTATCCTGTTCGCTTCGCAAGCAGCAACCCAGTTTTAGAAGCATATATAAAGCTGGCCGGGGCTGAGAAAAATGTGACATTTGTTGGTCGTCTTGGAACATTTTGCTATTTAGATATGGATATGGCTGTTGCTGAGGCTCTTCGGACAGCTGATTGTTTTTTGCGCTGCCAAGCGCAAAATATGCCAATGCCGGCATTCATGCCGTAACATGCCTCTGCTTGGAATGGTAAAGCGAAACCTCAGAAAGTGAAATAAGCCAAGCGATACTATAGAGGATTATGCGTCTCACTGCCGCTCTCTGGTTTCGCGCCCCGCTTCTGGCCTTTTTTTGTCTTGTGCTGCGTCTGCAAATGCTGTTGCCGCGCCCTTTTCGCGCCTTGGGCAAAAAACGCGGCAAGCGCCGCTACTCCGCCGTCACCGCCGTTTACAACGCCGGACACTGGCTGCCCGCGTATTTTACCTCACTTCTCTGCCAGACGCTTGACCCGGAAACCTGCCTGGAAATCATCTGCGTGGACGATGGCTCCACAGACAATTCCGCCGCTCTGATCCAGCAATGGCAGCGGCGCTATCCAAACCTGATCGCCTGCATACGCAAGAAAAACGGCGGCGCGGCGGCGGCCCGCAATCTCGGTTTGGAACACGCTTCCGGCGAGTGGGTGACCTTCATCGACGCCGACGATTTCGTGCATCCGGGGTACTTTGCCGCTGTGGATCGTTTTCTGGACAAACCGGCGGAACAACCGGTCGGCATGCTCGTCTGCAACTACCTGAAGTATCTCAACCGAAAAGGCGTATACTGCAACAGTCACAGACTGCGGTACCGTTTTGACCGGGGGGAGCGACGCATCCCGGCGGACGACACAGGGGCCTTCGTCCAGGTTGTGACCAATTCCGCCTTTTTTCTGCGTCGCGTGCTCATGGAAAAGGGCATCCGGCAGAAGGAGGATGTGCGCCCGACCTTTGAGGACGGAGAGATGATCATGCGCTATGTTCCGGCCATAGCCGGGATGTCCGTGGGCGTTCTGCCGCTGGCCCGGTATTATCACCGCCAGTTTGACGAGCCTTTCTCCCTCACCGGGCTGGCGTACCGCAGCGCGGCCTATTATGACGCGCCACTGGCCTTGGGCTGTCTGCGCCCGCTACGGGAAATGGCCGCCGCCGGCCCTGTGCCCCTGTTCGCCCAAATGACGGTTTTGTACAATATTTCGCGGTATTTTCAGCGAGTGCTTGGCGATGCGCCTGTGTTCCGTCAACTGGAGGAAAAAGCCAGAAATCGCTTTTTTTCGCATGTCCGGGAAATTCTGGCATATATTACTCCGGAGGCCATTGAAAAAGCCGATTTTCCCAGTGCGCATCCGTCCTTCACCGAGCTTGCTCTCAGTCTTTATAAAAAACGCGCGCCCGTGAAACGCCGAATTTTCATTGAGCGTTACGACGCCCGCAATCATGCCCTGCGCCTGTTTTTTTACAGCGCCTCCCCGCATGACGGCGTAAATTTTTTTTGCGGCCAAACGCCGCTGACGCCGCTCTGCGGCAAGGCGACAGCCCTGCCCACCTGGGGGCAGGGGGAGTTTTACGAACACATCCGCTGGTTGGCCTTGCCGCCCGGAGACGGAGTGCTCCATGCCGATGAACGGACGGAATTTTTTCTCGCTTCGGACCGGCAACGGCTGGACGGCAACGCCACTTCAGAAAGCGTCATCACCCGCCTTGCCGCCCGCGATCTTTCCTCTCTGGCCTGGGATGAAGCCCTGCGCGTGCGCCTTGCAACCTCATGGCCCATGCGCCGGCTGCTCGGCCGCGTCTGGCTGTTCACGGACAGGGATGTTGAGGCGGACGACAATGCCGAACATCTATACCGCCATGTTCTGCGCCGTCACCCGGAAACTCCGTCCTATTTCATTTTGCGCGGAAATTCGCCCGACTGGCCGCGCCTGAAGGCTGAAGGCTTCAGACTTGTCCCGTTCGGCTCCCTTCGGCACCAGATTCTGCTGCTCAACTGTGAGCGCCTGATTTCCTCGCACTATGGTCAGCCCACATTTTTTTTACCGCAGGCCATTCTTCGTTGCGCCTATGTTTGCCTGGGGCACGGCGTGACACGGGGCGACAACGCCAAGAACACGAATGCGCTGCCCGTTGCTTTCCGGCCTATGGCCACGCGGCGGGAGCGGGAATATGTGACGGCGAACGGTTCGCCTTTCCGCTTGACGGGGAAAGAAGCTCACCTTGCCGGCATGCCGCGTTTTGACGCGCTGTTTCGCATGGCCGGGCACGAGCCGGAGCGGCGCATTCTGTTCATGCCCACCTGGAGAAAGCGCCTCACTGGAGCGTCTGGAGCGGAGAGCTATGTGCGCCCAGCCAAAGAAGGTTTTGAACATTCCGTGTACGCGAGGACGATATGGGCCTTTCTGAAATCAGAGCGGCTGGCGGAATTGCTGGTCAGCCATCAATACCGCCTTGATTTTTTCCCCCATTTCGACATGCGCCGGCACTTTCAGGGGAAGGCGTTTCCAGAGGGGATATCCCTGGCGGAACGCGCCGGCGGACGGAGCATACAGGAGTTTTTCCGCAGATCCCGCATCGTCGTCACGGACTATTCCTCCATTGCCTTTGACGCCGCCTTTCTGGGACGGGCGCTCATTTACTGGCAGTTCGACCAGAATGACGAGGGTGGAGGCGACCACTACGCCAAAGGGTATTTCGACTACGAGCGGGACGGCTTCGGTCCGGTGGTCGAAACGCCGGAACAACTCCTCGACGCACTGGAAGACCTGCTGCGGAAAAACGGCGAGCGCGAGGCGAAGTATTCGGAGCGGGCGGAAAAGACGTTTTGTTTCAGGGACGACGGAAGTTGCGAACGGGTTTACGCGGCCATAGCGGGGTTATGACTCGGATGGCGGCATGAAATGGAGATGGTACGCGCCGGCAAGAGCCGCCATCCAGAATATGTACCGGCCTTTTGATTTCGCCTGGTTTTCAACCGGTTTTCAGGTCGTTGCGTTTCTGCATTCGTTGCGGGATTCCTGCCGCATTTCGTTCGAGCGGGATGACATTTTTGGCATGTCCTTCATACAGGAGAACGGGGAGGAGCATTTTCCTGATGCTCTCTATTATTACAACACCACCGGCCAGACCAACGCCTATGCCGATCATTCCCTGCCGCGCGAGCGGGATGCCTTCACGCTGTTGTTCGGCTTGACATGACTACCGGAAATGTAAAAGGTAGCGCGGGCGCCACATGGAACGGATCAATCATAATGGGCGCGGCATTGGGCGATTTCTATCCGGCCCTCAACAATCCGGTACACCAGCCGGTTTACCTCATCAATTCTCCGGCTCCAATACCCGCGCTTGTCATGCTTCAGCGGTTCCGGCTTGCCTATGCCCTTGTGGACGTTGCGGTCAATATCCAACAAGAGCTGGTTCACGCGGCGGAGCGTCTTTTTATCCCGCGCCTGCCAGTAAAGGTAATCTTCCCAGGCCCCGTCGGACCAGATTTTATCCATTACCGGCCTCAATCAGATCATGGGCTGTGCCCCTCCCCGCCTCAAGCTGTTCCATCGCCGCTTTGAGCCGGGCCTGATTTTTCACACTGTAAAAAGGATCGTCGCTGCCGGTAATTTCAAAGGGTATTCGCTGCTCACGCAGAACGGCGCGCGCGAACATGTTCACGGCCACTGTAGTGTTCATGCCCGCATCCGCGCAAAAGGCGTCAAAACGCTTTTTTATGTCCGCATCCATGCGAATGCTCAAGGTTGTTTGAGACATATGCAACTCCTGTCATATTTTGCCAATACCCTGTACGGCAGCATAGCTATTTGTCAAGGCGATTGCAAGGATAATGCGTGGGAAAAAGGCCCGCTGGCTCCAGCGCCGCTTGCGCGGACGCCGCAAATAAATTGCGGCTC
>JAISXC010000104.1 GCA_031270875.1 Desulfovibrio sp. | reverse complement strand
GTTCCGTCCCCGCCGATGATAAAAAGGGCGTTGACGTTGCAGCGCTCCAGAGTGTCCACGATTTCCTCGGCCGGCTGCGGCCCCCGGGAAGAACCGAGCATGGTCCCGCCGAAACGGTGGATGTCCGCCACCATGGCGGGCGTGAGTTCCACAAGGCGGTGCTTGTATTTAGGGATGAAGCCTTCCAGTCCATAGGGAATGCCCAGCACTGAGGGAACATTGTAGGCGTAAAAGGCCTCCAGCACAATGGCCCGGATGACGTCGTTGATGCCGGGGCACAGGCCGCCGCAGGTGACAATGGCGCATTTGGCGCGGGTGGTATCAAAATAGAGTTTCCTGCGCGGCCCCGCGGCTTCAAAGACGTTGCTGGGGCGGCTTCCGCCGTCCTCGCTCAGCTCGTCGTCCACAACAATCCGGAACTGCGCATCGTCGGCCCAGGTTCTGTAGGGCAGGCGCGATTCAAGCTTGCGCGGACCAAGGGTTCGGATGGCGGTATTGAATGTCTGGTTTCTGCTCATGGCGAACCTCGCTGAAAATTTGCCCGGCGCGGATCCGGGCTGCGTCGCTTGAGATTTTTTCGCCAGCTTTTTATACTGACTTCTTCGCGCCGCCGCAAGAGAGCGGGCGCCAATTCGGGAGGTGGTTGTGCCGCTTGTCCGCAAAAGTTTGCTGCAGTTGATCTTTTCGGGCGCGTACCTGCTGCGCTGGAACGACAAGCTCCGCCCTTCGGAGCTGCTGGAAATTGACAAGCAGGCGCACAAAATGCTTGTGGCCTGCATTCTGTGGAACGAAAGCGCCCGCGCCCTTCCCGGGGCCGGGCGGCGGGAACTGGCCGCGGAGATCATTGAAGGCGGTCTTTTTGACTATTTCTACCGTCTTGTCATCACGGACATCAAACCGCCCGTTTTTTACCGCATCAGGGAAAACCCGGAACATTACCGCAAACTGACGGACTATGTTCTCGCCAGGCTTGAGCCGCCGCTCTCCCCCCTGGGGCCGTTCTGGGAACGGTGCCGCGCCTGGCACCGCGCGGAGGAGGAAGACACCCTTGCCCGCCGCATTCTCTCGGCGGCGCACCTTTTCGCCTCCCGCTGGGAATTCGCCCTCCTCAAGCCTCTGAACTGTTTTGACGACGAGATGGAAGACATCGCCGGATCCTTTGAGGACCGCCTGACCTCATTCAGGGATCTCGCTGGCGCGGAGGCGCTGCTTTCCCCGGGTACGGCCCTGGCCGGGCTGGCCAACCACTGCGGGCGGCTGCGCTTTCAGATACGCTGGTCGCAGGCCCCGCGCATCCCCGCGACATCCGTGCTCGGCCACATGTTCGTGGTGGCAGCCCTTGCCTATTTTTTCAGTCTTTCCGTGGGAGCCTGCCGCGCCCGCGCGGTCAACAATTTTTTCTGCGGCCTCTTTCACGACCTGCCGGAACTGCTCACCCGCGACATCATCTCGCCGGTCAAGCGGTCGGTGAGCATTCTGCCCCCCATTCTCAAGGAATATGAAAGAGAGGAACTGGAGAGGCGGATTTTCCGCCCTTTGCGGCAGGAAGGCTTCGTTTCTCTGGTGGAACGGATTTCCTACTATCTCGGCCTTGAAGTCGGCTCGGAATTTCACGAAAGCGTGCGCGAGGGCGGACGCGTGACCAGGATAAGAGGATTCGCCGCCCTGCAGGAGGCATGCAACGACGATGCCCTTGATCCACAAGACGGGGAGATGCTCAAGGCCTGCGACTGGCTGGCCGCTTTTCTGGAGGCGCACAGCTCCATCCGCAACGGCGTTTCCTCTCCGCATTTGCAGGAGGCTCTGGCCCGGCTGAAGGCGGATTTGGGCAAAAGTCCGCTGGAGTGTCTGCGCCTTGGCTCCCTGCTGGCGGATTTTGACTGACGGACGGCGTGCGCGGGGCATCGCGTCCGTAGTCGTCCTCATAGCGCACGATGTCGTCCTCTCCGAGGTAGGGTCCGCTCTGCACTTCGATAATTTCCAGCGGCAGCTTGCCGGGGTTGCCCAGGCGGTGCTTCTGTCCGAGGGGACTATAGGTTGACTGGTCCTCGTGCAGCAGTATGGTCTTTTCCCCCACAGTGACGCGCCCTGTGCCGCGCACGACAACCCAGTGCTCGGCCCTGTGATGGTGCATCTGCAGGGAGAGCGTCGCGCCGGAATTGACCATGATGCGCTTGACCTGGAAACGGTCGCCCCGGGCCAGGGTTTCGTACCAGCCCCAGGGCCTGAACACGCGCAGATGAGTGTCTTTTTCCACGCGTCCGGCCCGCGCGAGGCGGTCGACGATGCTCTTGATTTCCTGTGAACGCTCCTTGTCCGCCACCAGAACGGCGTCGCCGGTTTCCACAACCACCAGTCCGCTTACGCCCAGCGCGGCCACAAGGCGGCCGCTGGAGTGCAGATAGCTGTTTTCCACAGCTTCCGCAATGACGTCGCCCACAAGCGCATTGCCTTCCGCATCCTTGTCTGTTCCGGCATGAACGGACTCCCAGGTTCCCATGTCGCTCCAGGCGGCGTTGAGAGGCATAACGGCCGAAAGAACGGTTTTTTCCATGACGGCGTAGTCAATGGAATCCGACGGGCAGGCGGTGAAGGCATGAGTCTCCAGGCGCGTGAAGTCCACATCCCTGCGGCGTCCGTCAAAGGCTTTGCGGGCATGTTCATGTATCCGCGGCGCGTGGCGCTCCAACTCTTCCAGATAGACCCGCGGCGCGAAAAGAAACATGCCGCTGTTCCAGTAATGCCCGCCCCGGGCCAGCATGGCGCGGGCGTCCTCATGCCGGGGTTTTTCCACAAAACGGCGGACGGCAAAGCCGTCCTGCAAGGTTTCACCGGGCTCAATCCAGCCGTAGCCGGTTTCAGGGCTGTCGGGCGTGACGCCGAAAGCCACAAGTCTGCCGCCGGCGGCGAGGCGCGCGGCCCGGCCCACGGCTTCGGCAAAGGCGTTCACGCCGCGCAGGGCGTGGTCTGAGGGCAGCACCAGCAGCAGGGGCGCGCTATCACGGGAAGGCGGGCGCCTTTGTCCCGCATCGGGACAAGGGGCGGAGAAACCGTTCACGACGGCCAGCGCCGCCACTGCAATGGCGGGCGCGGTATTGCGCCCCACCGGCTCAAGAATGATGTCCGCGGCCGCGAAACCGGCATCCTGCAGTTGCGCGGCGGCAAGAAACCGTTGTTCCTCATTGCAGACGACAACGGGAGGGAGCGTGCCGGGCAGGGCCCGAATGCGGCGCAGGGTGTTGCCGAAAAGACTGTAGCCTCCCAAATCCATAAATTGTTTGGGATACAGGCTGCGGGAGAGGGGCCAGAGGCGGGTGCCCGCCCCCCCGCACAGCACCACGGGGCACAATTTCATAAAGGCTCTCCGGAAAGGCTACGGCACAGCCGTTTTTTTGCCGCGCAACATGGGTTTGCCCAAGCGCAGTTCTTCCGTGATGCGGGGGATCTCCGCCGCCCGCTGCTCGTTGCCGCGCAGAAGCACCAGTATCGTCAGGTTTTTTCCGCTGCGCTGCATCCTGGTGCGCAGGCCGCGGCCTTCCAGTCGTTGGCGCAAGGCGTCCGCGCTGTCTTCGTCCCGCAGCACAGCCACCTGGAAAACATAGTCGTGCATGGCCTCTTGCGGCGCCGGGCGGACAAACTCCTCTTCCGGCACTGTCCGGATGACGCCCGTCGTCTTTTCCGCAGGGGGCGCCGCGGGTTTTGGCTGCATCTGCTGAGGGTCGAGCACGGGACGGTTTTTCAACACCGAGGCAAAGCGCAGTTCTTCGGGGGAAAGAATTTTATCTTGCATCGTAAGAGAATTGGCATCAGCAATGCTCTGTTTGGAGGCGGCATCGGCGTTCGCGCTTTTCCGATGCGCGGGCTGTTGCTCCAAGGAGGATCTGCCGCGCATCACCCCTGCCAGATAGGCCAGGGCAACGGCCACGACAATGAGGACGCACGCGCCCACCAGGGAAGGGAAACGCAGACCCGGACCCCCGTCCGGCATCCCGCTAGGCTGCCCGTCCACGCATTTTTCCAGCGCGGGTTTTTTCCAGCCAGTGGTACCAGGCCTCAAGCCCCTCGCCGCTGCGGCAGGAAAGCTCGAAAATATCAAGTGTCCTGTTGAGTTTTACGGCAAAAGCGCGGGCTCGGGCGAGATCAAAGTCCACATGGGGCAAAAGGTCAATCTTGTTCAGCACCATTGCCTTGGCCAGATTGAAAAGCAAAGGGTATTTTTCCGGTTTGTCGTCGCCTTCGGCGACGCTGAGCAGGGCGATCTTGGCGTCCTCGCCGCAGTCAAATTCCACAGGGCAGACAAGATTGCCCACGTTTTCGATAAAAAGGATGTCCACTCCGTCGAGGCTGATTTTATCCAGCGCCTGGGAAACCATATCGCTGTTCAGGTGGCAGCCGCCCTCGGTGTTGATCTGCACGGCCCGAGCGCCGGTGGCGGCCACACGTTCGGCGTCGTTGCTGGTCTGCAGATCCCCCTCAATAACGGCCATGCGGAATTTGCCCGCCAGATCGCGCAGGGTGCGTTCCAGCAGCGAGGTCTTTCCCGCTCCGGGAGAACTGATAAGGTTCAGGGCCAGAATGTCATGCACGAACAGGCGCTCCCGCACCTTGTCCGCCATTTTTTCATTGGCTTCCAAAACATTGCGTATTACCGGAATTTGCATTGCCTTGATTTCCCTTTCATAACGCTTCGAGACGGCTCAGTATCATTTCCCTGCCCTGCTCCACAATATGGCCGAAAAGTTCGCCGCAACCGGGGCAGGGGGTGGTGAGCGCATCCTGACTGTCCCCCCCGAAAATTGCGCCGCAGAATGGACAGCGCAGGCGTACCGGCAGGCGGACAAGTTCAAGCCGTGCCTGTTCATGCACGGTGCCTTGGGTGAGAACCTCAAAGCAGCAGCGCAGGGCCTCCGGCATAAGACCGGCGAGGGCGCCGTACTCCACCCGCGCCGCAAGCAGGCGTGTGCAGTTGCAGCGGGCGATTTCTTCTTCCGCCATGGAAAGCAGGCTCCGGGCAAGGGCCATTTCATGCATGATGAATATGTACCCCAAAGTCGCGACCCCGTCAAAGGAGCATTCTTGCCATTTGGCGCAAAAGAGCTATACTGCCCCCCTGCGCCGGACCTCTTCCATGTTTCTGGCCCGGCCCGGAAAATTGCTTGAACGCGTTTGCTGCCCGCGGGAGATCCATATATGAACAAAAGTCTTCTGGCCCTTCTTCTGGGCGTGTGCGTTGTGGGGATGGGGCTGCTTATGTATCAGGAAAAGCGGGAGAGTTCGCGCCCTGAAAAGCCGATTCAGGCCGACGCCGCAGCCAGCCGGCCGGCGGACCAGCTCTCCCCCGCGCCGCAGACGCCGCGCGCCGTGCCGATTCCCCCGCAGGTGGGGCGACCGGCAACGCCAGCCCAGGCCGGACGCACCGTTGAGACACCGCCTCGGGCAAATGCCCCCCTCGCGGTCGGAAACCCGGCTGTTCCCCGGCCGGAAAAGGAGAGCGGCGGGGGAAAAGCCGGTGAGCCAAAGCCCCGGGAGGAGAAAAATTCCGGCGGGGAAAAAATCCCGACTACAGAAAAGGCTCCTGTAACGGAAAAAACCCCTGTGGTGGAAAAAATTCCGGCCCTGCCAGAGGAAACACGACCGGTACCCGCCGCGGAGCCGCCGGCGGAACAGGCTGCGCGCGCTCCCGCGATTCCGGTCCTTCCCGACATGCCTGCGGCTTCTTCAGGACAGCCCGCGAAAGCCGCCGAAACGCCGCTGCGGCCCGGGGCCGGCAGGAACGCGAAACTTGTGGTTTTCGCGCGGGACACGGGAGCGACCGTGCGTCTGACAAGCGGATCGCCCGTGCGTTATCAAACCTTGACCCTGACCGGGCCTGACAGGGTGGTAGTGGATGTGGAAGGGCTGTCAGGACTTAAGGCGCCGGGCGTGCCGAAAAATCCGATGGTGAGCAACGTGCGCCTGGGCGCGAACGGGGGCAAAACGCGCATTGTGATCGACCTGACAGCCAAACCAAGGAATACCCGTTTTGTTTTGTCCAAGGAGAAAGATACGCTGGACATTCGCATCGACCAGTAGATTTTTCCCCAACCGCCGCGCGGCGTATCCTGATTTTCCGGCGGCCCTCTACTCTTCCATTTCGCGGCCGCGGGTATTGGCGGCCAGTACCGCTTCCACCAGCAGACCGGCAAGACCCGCGCGATCCAAGACATTGACGCCCGCTACGGTCAATCCGCCGGGGGAGCAGACGGCGTCGCGCAATTGCATGAGGTGTTCCGGCCTTTCCCCGGCCAGAGCGGCCGAACCGCTGAAGAGCGCGGCAACAAGCTCGCGGGCCTCTTGATGGGGAAATCCCAGGGTGACTCCCGCCTGCACCAGGCCACGCATCATTTCAAACACATAGGCCGGCCCCGCTCCGATGAGAGCGGAAAAAGCCGTAAACCGCGCCTCGGGCAGAGGCAGGCACAGGCCGATGGCGCTGAACAGGGCGAGGGTTTCGTCCTTGTGTTCACGCCGCAGGGATCCATCCTCAAGGCAGACGGCAAAGATTCCCCTGCCCACCAGCGCCGGGGTGTTGGGCATGCAGCGCACCATCGGGCACAAATTCCGGGAAAGTTCCTTAAGCCGTTTGAGGCTGATACCGGCCGCAATGGAGATGAGGAGCTTTTCCCGTCCGAGAGCGGGGAGGATTTCTTCAACAACGGCGGCAACCTGGTGGGGCTTGACAGCCAGAACAATGACGTCGGCCTCCTGCGCCAGAGGAAGCGCCCCCGGAACGACGACCACCCCTTTTTCCGTCAGGGGGGTCATGCGGCCAAGTGTGCGCGTATGGCCGCGGAAAACATAATCTTTTCCACCAAGAGCGTCGGCAAGGCCGCCCAAAATGGCGCTCCCCATGTTGCCGCAGCCTATGCAGCCCACAGCGCGCATCAGTTTTTGATCTCCCGCATTTTCGGAAGCGTTTTGACTATCTGCAGCGCCAGACGCAACTGGTTGTCGCGGGCAAGCTGTTCCCTGATTTCCGACGATTTGTCCTTGTTCTCGCTCTTTTTGTTCCCGGCGCTTTCCAGATGGCGGTTCAGAGTTTGCTCGCGTATCTGAAAACGCTGATTGTCCTTGTCGTCAGCGCGCTGGCTTTCAAAGGGCACGTCCATGTCCGGCACAATGCCTTCGGCCTGAATGGAACTGCCGCTGGGGGTATAGTAGAGGGCCACTGTGAGCTTGAGGCCCGCGCCGTCAGGCAGCGGGATGATTTTTTGCACGGAACCCTTGCCGAAGGATCTTTCGCCCAATATGAGGGCGCGTTTCTGATCCCGCAACGCCCCGGCCACGATTTCCGAGGCGGAGGCTGAGCCGGCGTTGATCAGGGCCACTGTGGGCACATGGACATCGTCGGCCTGTCTGGCGGCCTCGTAGACATGACCGCTTTTTTCATCGCGCCCTTTGATCGACACAATGACTCCCTGCTCCAGAAAGACATCCGACACGCTGACGGCCTGATCAAGCAA
>JAISXC010000045.1 GCA_031270875.1 Desulfovibrio sp. | reverse complement strand
ATCTGGTTGATGAGGGAGCGCTCGTCCACTTCCTTGAAAATGGTTTCACGGTTGGCGCGGTAGGCCACGGCAAAGGTGTCCAGCGTGCGGCGCAGAAATTCGTCCTGCAACGCGGAATCAATCTGCTTGCGATATTCGGAGAGGGTGGTTGGGGCTTCATGCATGGCCTTTACTCCTCCAGAAGAATGATATGCAGTTCCAGCGGGCCGTGCACGCCCACCGCGGCCACGCGCTCTATGTCGGCCGTGCGGCTCGGGCCGGAGATCAGCGTGGTGTACGTGGCGGGCGCTTCATTCATGCGCTCGCGCAACAGTTGGGCAATGGAGGGAAGATCGGGGTAAATGACGGATTTGCGCAGGAGGATGACGTGTATTTCCGCCAGCATTCCGGCAAGGCGCGGGTCTTCCCGGTCTGTGTTCATCATGCAGGTGCCGCTGGCGGCAACGCCGAGCAGGCCCTTGGTGACGCCCACGTCAAATCCGGCCACGTATTTGCGCAACCCCTCGCGGACGCAGAGAAAGCCTTTTTCTTCACAGAGTTTCGAGAGAGCGGCGAACTCCCCGTCGCTCAGGTCCGGAGCGGCCACAATACGTTTGACGCGCGTCGGCTGGTTGTTGGGGCCGGGAGGCCCCTGTTCCGTGCCGGGCTCATCGGCCAGAATCTCGGCGGGGTTTTTGCTCTCACAGACGTCCGCCACGTATTGCAGGGCCGCCGGGATTGTCGGAAGCTCCTGCACCACGGCGTTGACCGCCGTGGCCTTGGCGATGAATGTTTCCACCGTCTGCCGGGTGGTGGAATCCGTTTGGGCCATACATAACTCCTTTCCCCGGATCCGTAACGATAACGCCGCGGTTTTTATATCCCGACTGGAATTCTCACGGACCAAGGGGCGTTAAATTACGACGCAACAGCGTCGGATTGTCTGAATCGGCGGGCACGCCGCTATCTCAGACTTTCCGCGTACAATTCCACCGTATGCCTTACCCGCACCGGGTCATGGTTATGGGAGAGAACATCCTCAAGCTGCATCATGCAGGCGGGGCAGGCCGCGGCCACAATCCGCGCGCCGGAAGCGACCACATTGTCGCGCTTGCGCTGACCTATCCTGCGCGACCAGTCGTAATGAAAAAGATTGAATGAACCGCCGCATCCGCAGCAGCGATCGGCCTCCGCCATTTCCGTCAGCGTATAGGCCGGGTTCGCGGCGATGAGCGCCCGCGGCTGGCTCGAAACGCCAAGGGTTTTTTTGAGGTGGCAGGAATCGTGATACGTGACGGCCTGGGCGTTGGCATTGCTCCGGGCGGGTTTCACTTTAAGAACGTCAATGAGGAAGGCATTGATGTCAACGGCCTTGGCCGCCGTTTCCCGGGCAAGTTTCTGTTCATGGGAGCCAAGGCGCGCGGCGTACCGCGGCCAGTGCTCCTTGATGCAGGAGGTACAGGAAGCGCAGGGGCTCATGACGTAATCGAAATCGCCCGTGGAGAACACGTCCAGATTTGTTTTCAGCTCTTTGAGCATCCCCTCCGCGTCGCCCGAAGAGAGGGCCGGAAGGCCGCAGCAGGCCAGTTTGTCCGGCATGTAGACGGCCACTTTGTGATAGCGCAGAACCTTCAGGCAGGCCTTGGCCATGTCCGTATACATTTTGTCGCCGACGCAGCCGGGAAAAAACGCCACCTTCAGCCCGCCGCCCGAGCGCGGCTCGTTCACGAAACCGTATTCGGCGTGCAGGGGGCTTTTGGCCAGCGGGCGGATGTGCCTGTCCCCCAGCATGAAAGAGAGCATGGGGGCGCAGGCGGTGCCCTGGGCTTCGCCGGTTTTGCGGAATACCAGGTTCTGCAAGGGCGCGCCCACGCGCATGGCGAAATTGAAAAGGGCGGGTTTGGCCAGCAGAATTCTGAAAATCATTTTTTTGACGGGACTGAGCCCAAGATAGCCGTAAACCAGCTCCCTTGCCTCCAGAAACACGTCCATGATTTTGACGCCGGGCGGACAGGCCGCCTGACAGGAGCCGCACAGCAGACATCGTCCCAGTTTGTCGGCCACTGCCTCGGGATCCCGGATCATCTCATGGGCAAGATTGCTGATGAGGACGAGCTTGCCGCGGGTGACGTCGGCCTCCATGCCGGAAGCGCCGAACATGGGGCAGACGCCCTGGCAGAATCCGCACTTCATGCAGTAGACGATTTTGTCGTCCAGCGCCATCAGGCGTCTGGCAAGATCATGCAAGGTATTCATTCTCAAATCCCCACAAGTTTCGTCGGATTGAGCAGACCCTTGGGGTCAAGCGCCCTCCGCAGCCGTTGTGAGAACAGGATCGTTCCGCGAGATGTTTCCTTTTCCATCCATTTGGCCTTGGCCGTACCGATGCCGTGTTCTCCCGAAAGAGTGCCCTGGAGCCTGAGGGCCGTATCGAACATTTCGTCAATGGCTTCCTCCACCCGGCGGAATTCGTCGGTGTCGCGTTTGTCGCACAGGAACGTGGGGTGCAGATTGCCGTCCCCGGCATGGCCGAAGGTTCCCACTTCAAGGCGGTATTTGGCGGCTATGTCGTTGACGGCCTTCATCATGGCGGGAATCTGGGAGCGGGGAACCGTGGCGTCCTCCAGCACGGTTGTCGGGCGGCAGCGGGCAAGCACCGGCAGCGCCATGCGTCGGGCCTCCCACAATTTGAATTTTTCCGCCGCGTCCTTGGGCAGCTTCACGTCAATGGCGTTGTTGGCCTTGAGCACCTTCTCCACAACGTCGGCCTCCTCCGCCACCTGAGCCGGATGGCCGTCCACCTCAATGAGCAGAATGGCGCCGGCTTCGCGCGGAAGTCCGGCCTTGGTGAAGTCGTCCACGCGCACAATGGTGTTGTTGTCGAGGAATTCCAAGGTACAGGGCACAACGTGCGCGGCGATGATGCCGGCTACCGCCTCGGCGGCGTTCTGGACGTTGGCGAAAACGGCCATGAGCGCCTTGCTGGCCTTGGGCGGGGGAACAAGCTTGAGCACGGCCTGGGAAATAACGCCCAGAGTGCCTTCGGACTGAACCATCATGCCGGCAAGATTGTAGCCGGTGACGCACTTGACCGTGCGCGAACCGGATTTGACCAGAGCGCCCGTGGCGTCAAAAAATTCGATGCCCATGACGTAGTCTTTGGTACAGCCGTATTTGAGGCCGCGCAGACCGCCCGCGTTTTCCGCGATGTTGCCGGCAATGGTGGATACGGCCTGGGAACCCGGGTCCGGAGGGTAAAAAAGGTTTTGCTTGGAGACGGCCGCCGCGAAGTCGGCGGTGATGACGCCGGGTTCGACCACGGCATAGAGATCGCTGACATTGATCTCAAGAATGCGCGTCAGGCCGGTTGTCAGAATCACGACGGTATCGGAATTGTCGGGGATGGTGCCGCCGGACAGGTTGGTACCCGCCCCGCGGACGGTCATGGGGACGCCGTTGTCGTAGAGCTTTTTGACGCACTGCCCCAATTGCTCAACGCTTACCGGCCGCACCACCAGGGATGGCACGACGGGGGTCAACACCGCGGAGTCATAGGAATACGTCTGTCTGTCGGCCTCTGAGCCGAATACGTTCTCCCTGCCCAGCATTTCCTCGAAATCTTTGATGAGCGCCTGACCAGCCATGAAACCTCCTCGGAGTTTATGTGGGTTGAAAACGAACAAACCATACGAAAACCGGACCATACGCACACATTGCCTTGGGCAATGTTTTCTCCGCAGGAAGCCACCCGGCTGCAGCGCGGGCACCAAAGGGCGCGGACAGACGAGACATGAGGCAACTGAGGCGCTGAAGCAGCGCAGACGTCAATGAGCTGCGCAAAATATACTCAACACGCGAGAAAAGTCAATCAGAATTGATGCCGGATTGTGTGGTCGCAGCCTCCCCTCTTCAGAACTTTGGGCAAAACTTGCTACCTGTTGTGAGTTCGACTGGTTTTTCAGGTTCATCGACGCTCCCTTTCTTTTTCCAAGCCGCTCAGGCGCCGGTTTTGGCAGAACGGCCGTACGTCATACAGCCGTCTCACGAGTAGCAATAACTACTCGACCGCAAAAAATCAAGCGTTACAAAGGAAAAATGGACGATGAAGAAAAAATTTCTCGCCGCTTCATGCCGGGCATAATCAAACGCTACAGAAACAAGGCTCGCCTTTCTCAGCAGGCATTGGCCGACAGTATTGGCGTAAGTAAGGGATTTGTTTCCGCTCTTGAGGGAGGGCGCAGCGTTCCCAATCTGGACATGCTGGTTCTGCTCGCGGAAGCGTTGGGGGTAAGCCCCGGGCAACTTGTCGACGAAATGCTGCGGGAAGCCAATATTTACAATGTCAACAAAAACAGGACAATATAGTCACCAGGGCTGTTAAAAAATCATTTTTACGCGGCGAAACCGCGATTCCGCGCTGATGGGCGCGTATTGGATTTTGAGGATTATTTGAGCCGGGGCGGCAGGCGTAGCGGCGTTGTTGCCGTTCAGCTGACGGGGCCCGGGTTGAAAAGAGCGAGGCTGTTGTGAAGCCCCAGCGCCTCCGCCCGCGTTTTCTTGCCGCTTGCCGCTTCAAGAATGATTCGGAACAACTCCCAGCCGCTTTTCTCAATAGTCGACCCGCCCGTGACGATGCGACCGGCATCCATGTCCACAAGGTCGCGCCAGCGGCCGGCCAGTTCCGATCTGCTCACCACTTTGACAACGGGAATCTCGCGCAAACCGTAAGGAGAACCCCGCCCTGTGGTAAACACATGCATGTTCATGCCCGCCGCCATCTGGAGTGTGCCGCAAACGAAGTCCGACGCCGGGGTAGCCACGAAATACAGACCGCGCGCTTCGGGAGGGATGCGTTCGCCCGGCCGGAATACTCCTCTGATGGGGAAGGAACCGGATTTTACAATGGAGCCCATGGTCTTTTCCGTGATGTTGTTGAGACCGCCTTTCTTGTTCCCCGGTGAGGTGTTGGCGCTCCTGTCAACGCCGCTTCTGGCGAGATATGCGTCATACCAGGCCATTTCACGTTTCAGCGCCTCGCCGGTCTCCCTGGTGGCGGCCCGCCGCACCAGTTGGGCTATGCCGTCGCGCACCTCGGTGACTTCAGAAAAAAACACTGTTCCTCCGGCCCGCACGACGAGATCCGCAGCATATCCCACAGCCGGATTGGCAGTGACGCCGGAAAAGGCGTCGCTCCCCCCGCACTGCAATCCCACGCGCAAAAGCGAAGCCGGGCATTCTTCCCTGCGCCGCCGGTCCAGCGTCCTGAGCTTCTTCTCGGCCATATACATGATGGCTCCGATCATGTCGTCATAGCCGTTGCCACCCGCATCCTGCAAACAGATCACATACGGACCGTCATCCTGAAGGGGCATGGAGCCCGTGGGCAGAAGCCGCTCCGGAGTGAGCTTCTCGCAGCCCAGCCCCACGATCATGGGCATTCCGCCGAAATTGGGATTTTTCAGGATATTCGTGAGCGTCCTGATGGGGATCGTCGCTTCGGCCGCCTCAATGGCCACTCCGCAACCATAGACATGCTGAATGGGCGCCACGTCGTCCACATGGGGATATCTGGGAAGCAACTCCGCCCGGATGCGGGCCACGGCCTGCTCTACCACTCCGGCCGCGCACTGCACCGTGGTGCCGATGGCCAGGATGTTGCGGGTACCTGCCGTGCCGTCCGGGTTTCTGTACCCGGCAAAGGAATATCCCTCCAAAGGCGGCGGAGGGGGCGGAGCGTATTCCGCCAGGGGGATATCCTCCAGAACCGGAAGGGGAGGCATCCGCAACAGGTCTTCAGTGACCCAGCCGCCGCCGGGAATATCCTTGAGGGCAAAACCTATGGGCACGCCGTAGCGGATGACCGCCTCCCCCTCCCTGATGGCGCTGAGCGCGGCTTTATGGGCCTGGGGAATATGCTCGCGCAGCACCACGCCGCCCGGAAGGGCCGTTCCGGCGGGCAATCCGCCGTCATTGGCGACAATCGCCACATTATCCAGGGCATTAAGTCTGATGCACAAGGGTGTTCCGTCCGTTTCCATGCCTACCTCACCCATGAATATTCGGTTCATGCCCCAAAAATGATTTTACTTCATAACCGTGCCGTTGTATAGGAAAACCCCCCACGCCTGTCCCATCCCTCAACCAACATCCAAAGAGAGGTCAAGTATGAGGCTTTCCTCAATCCGCCTGCACGGCCAGGATGCCGCGTGCGTGGTAACCAGCGGAGGCCTGATCCCCGTCCGCCGGATAAATGAGAAATTCGGCAGATGGTGGCCCACGGAAATGTTCGAGCTCATCCAGACCGCGGGGCTGGATGACCTGAAAAAATGGTACGACGCAGGGGGAAAAAAAGCCCTGGCGACGCTTCCGGCGCTTCCCGCAGACCAGGTCACCCACGCGCCTCTGTTCAGGCATCCTCACAAAATCTGGGGGATTGGCCTCAACTATGTGGATCACGCGGGCGATCTCGCCGAAAAAGCGCCCAGGGATCGTCCGGCGAGCTTTCCCAAATGGGACAACACGATCATCGGCCATGGCGAAGTCATCCGGATTCCCGTGCAGTCGGAAAAGACGACCGCGGAATCCGAACTCGGCGTCATCTTCGGCAAAGAATGTAAAAATGTCGAACAAAAGGACTGGCTTGGCGTTGTTGCGGGATTCACTGCCATTATTGATATGACTGCGGAGGATATCCTCCGGCTCAACCCCCGCTATCTGACCCAGGTCAAAAATTTCGACACATTTTTCTCCTTCGGGCCGGAACTCGTGACGCCGGATGAGGTGGAAGACATTATGCGGCTGAATGTTTCCACGGTCATCAACGGAGAAGTGTACGCCAAGAATGTTGTCTCCAACATGACCTTCCCCCCTGACTTTCTGGTTTCCTACCACACCAAAATCGCGACGACCTACCCGGGAGACGTTATCTCTACTGGAACACCCAGAGCCGTCCACATCAACCACGGCGATGTTGTCGAATGCCGCATTGACGGCTTCGCCGCCTTGCGCAACCCGGTCATCGATCTCAAAGCCAGCGGGCGGCCTGCAGTTTGAGCGTGGAAACGGAAAAATTTTTCAGAAATTTTTCCTGAAAATTCTTGACGTCGCACGCGTTTTGGTTTAGCTAAACCTTCGCCTCTGTGAAACGCGGCTTTATTCCAAAAACTGTATCGGAATCACGGGGCAATCCCTGAACGGCAGGGAAGGGCGGACCGAATCCGTCCTGCTTGTGCCCCGCGGCGGCAAGGATTACTTGTCCCGCTGTTTCCGCGGCGGGTTTTGACATGTGCAGGCGTCGCCAAATGCCGGACAATGTCGAGCCGTTCCAGCCCATGCATCGGATTCCGTGCTCATGCGGCGCGGCCCGGGGCTGTAAGGTAGGGGAGAGGATCCCCGTTTGGTAACCCTGCGGAACCGCCCGGCCGCAACGTCCTGTTGCGGGATGGTGTCGGATGCACGTCGGGGAACGTCACGCGGATGGCGTTGGCACGCTCCGGCGTCCCTCATCCTCCATTTTCCTGAGATCATCAGGCGTGACGCGCGCTGCATGCGCCGATTCTGCTTCGTGCAGGCCGTGTTGTTTTGATCCCGCGTGCCGTGCGGTATGTTTTGCAAATGGAGTGGGCATAATGACGACAGTAAGCAGCGATCGCATTCGCATCAAGCTCAGGGCTTACGATTACCGCATACTGGACAAGGCTGTCGCGGAAATCGTGGA
>JAISXC010000044.1 GCA_031270875.1 Desulfovibrio sp. | reverse complement strand
TGGGTTGCCCGAAAAGCGCCGCCCGCTGCGCTTCAAGGCCGCGCCTGTCCACCGTTTTCGGCAGAAAAGGCGCAAGCGTCTGCGCCAGACGAAAAGCGAGCAGCCATCCCTCCGCGCCGGCGAAAAACAGGTCGGCCGCCTGCGCGAAACGCGCCCGCGACGTATGCCAGTACTCCAAAGCCGCCTCGTTTGGGGCCAAGGACACGGCCGTGCACAATGCCGCATGCAGGCTGTTCAGGGTCGCGCCGGGCAAACCGGCGCGCCATCCCGCGAGCCAGGGGGTACGAGGAAAAAACAGCCGGTGCCGCGCCGCGAGTCGCAGCAGCGCGTGACTTCGTCGCAATGCCGAAAGCAGGGGGGCATTCTCTTCCGTGTCCGGCCAAGCCGCCGCGCAGTGCCGCAAATCCCACTGGCGGACAAGCTCGCGCGCGGGGCCTGCGCGTGCCAGCACCCGCAACATGACGGCCAGCCAGGCGTTGGCCTCCAAACTGTGCGGTGTCTCCAAATGCGAGTAACTCAGCACATAACGCCCCTTCCCGTATCTTCCGCTGAGCACAAGAGGCTGACCCGTCAGAAAATCCGCCGAAAGATTGACGCCGTATACTTCCTGCCAGAGGGCGAAAATATGCCGCGGGATGCGTCTGAGGGGCATGTCCACAATGCAGAAGTCCCTGTCCGGCGCGCTGTATGTCGCCAAAACCGACACGCCGGATGTTCTTGCGCCTGACGCCTCAAAACGCCCCGGCCACCACACGGGCAGCCTCAGGCACCCTGACCGACGGTCTTTGTCGCGCCCTTTCCGCGAAAGGACAGGCGGGGCGAATTCGTCCCCTGTCTCCATGCGCGCCAGCACATGGCCGGAAATCAGATGATGCAGACGCTCGGAACAGGACGCCCGTCGCAGGGGGCAGATATGCAAACCGTGAATTTGCTGTTTATGGCTCAAGGCAAGACCGGCGCCGCCGCAAAAGCCCAGGTAGTTTCCGCCGTCCTCCACAAAGGAACGCACGGCCTCCAAACCTCTCTCGCCCAGAGCAAGCGCCTTGCGCCGCGCGCTGCCGCCGGGCGCGAGCAGAAGAGGCGCGTGATCCGGCTTGCCTAAAAAACCGCCATCGGCTATGTCTTTGGCCTTGATCAAACGGCAGGGCATCCCCAGAGAGAGCATGGCTCGCCAAGCCATCAACCCCCAGATGTGGGATGCATCCCAGAGAATATAGAGCGCCGGACACTGCTCCGGAATCTTTTTTGCGGCGGCCATAACCTTACTATTGCCGCTTTGTGTGGAGAAAGCAAGATGGCGGAACAGCTCCCCAAGGGCTACGAGCCCAAAAATGTCGAATCCCGCTGGCGCAAGCACTGGGAGGAAAGCCGCGTTTTCACGCCGGTTCCCGATGCGCCCGGCGAGGCGTTTTCCATCGTCATACCGCCGCCGAACGTCACCGGCGCGCTGCACATCGGACACGCCCTCAACCTTGCCCTTATAGACGTCCTCTGCCGCCATGCCCGGCAAAAGGGCAAAAATGTGCTTTGGGTTCCCGGCACGGACCATGCCGGCATAGCCACGCAGAATGTGGTGGAGCGGGCTCTGGCCAATGAGGGAAAAAAACGTCAGGATCTCGGGCGGGAAGCCTTTGTGGAACGCGTCTGGGCCTGGAAGGAGGACTACGGCAACCGCATTCTTGATCAGATCGGAGCTCTCGGCGCCTCTGTAGACTGGAGCCGGCTGCGCTTTACCATGGATGAAGGGCTCTCCGCCGCGGTTCGCAAAGTTTTTGTGCGGCTCTACCATGAGGGGTTTGTCTACAAGGGCAGGTACATCATTAACTGGTGCTCGCGCTGCCATACGGCTCTGGCCGACGATGAGGTGGAACACGAACAGCGGAAGGGCCGTCTCTGGCGGGTGCGCTATCGTCTGGCGGACGGCTCCGGCTCCGTTGTCGTCGCCACCACCCGTCCGGAAACCATCCCCGGCGACACGGCGGTTTGCGTTCATCCCGAAGACGAACGCTATCGGCACCTTATAGGCAAAACAGCCCTTGTGCCCGTACTAGGGCGCGAAATCCCCATCATCGCCGACGCCTATGTGGACAGGGAATTCGGCACCGGCGCGCTGAAAGTGACCCCCTGCCACGACCACAACGACTGGACGCTGGGCAACAAACACCATCTCCGGTTCATCCAGGCCATCGACGAAGACGGCGTCATGACCGGTGAAGCCGGGCCGTACGCGGGTCTCGCCAAGAACGCCTGCCGCGAGAAAATTGTGGCCGACATCACGGCAGCCGGGGATTTGTCGGGAGCGGAAGACATGGAACACGCCGTCGGCCGCTGCTACCGCTGCCATACGGCGGTGGAGCCGCACGTCTCCGAACAGTGGTTCGTGGCCGCCACAAAAATGGCTCCGGCAGCCCGCCGCGCAGTGCCGGAGCTGACGCGGATCTATCCCGAAACATGGGTGAAAACCTGGAACCACTGGCTGGACAATATCCGCGACTGGTGCATCAGCCGCCAGATATGGTGGGGGCACCGCATACCGGCCTGGACATGCCCCGCCTGCGGCGCGCTGACCGTCGCCGAGGAAACGCCCTCAGCCTGTCATGCCTGCGGTTCCGGTGGACTGGCGCAGGACGATGACGTTCTTGACACGTGGTTTTCCTCGGCCCTGTGGCCCTTTTCCACCATGGGCTGGCCGGAGAGAACAGCCGATCTGGCCCGCTGGTACCCGACGTCCGTGCTGGTAACCGGCTTTGACATCCTCTTTTTCTGGGTGGCCCGCATGATGATGATGGGCCTGCACTTTATGGGCGAGCCGCCATTCAGGCACGTATACCTTCACGCGCTCGTGCGGGACGCATCGGGGCGCAAGATGTCCAAATCCACAGGCAACGTCATCGATCCGCTCGCCATGATCGAAAAATACGGTTGCGACGCCCTGCGGTTCACTCTCACGGCTTTCGCCGCCATGGGCAGAGATATCCGCCTGTCAGAAGACCGCATTGAAGGCTACCGCCATTTTGTGAACAAATTGTGGAATGCCGCGCGGTTTGCCCTCATCCATCTTGCGGAAACGCCGAAAGAGATTGACCCGGCTAACGTGCAAGGTCTGCACAACCAGTGGCTGCTGCACCGTTTGGAAGCCGTCAAGAACGACATGGACGCGGCTTTCACGGAATACCGCTTCAACGACGCGGCCCAGTCGGGTTACAAATTCCTGTGGAATGAATTCTGCGACTGGCATCTGGAACTTGTCAAGCCGGATTTGCAGTCGCAGGACAAGGAGCGCGTCAACTGCGCCAGATATGTGCTCTGGCTTGCCCTGCGCGAAGCGCTTGTACTTCTGCACCCCATCATGCCTTTCGTGACGGCGGAAATCTGGCAAAACCTGCCGTCGGCGACCGGAAAGGCCACGGACATAGCCGGAGAACCCTGGCCCGCCCCGCGGCCCGGCTGCGTACGCGAAGCCGAAGCGCGCCGCATGGAATTCATTCAGGAAGTCATTGTGGCGGTGCGCACCGTCAAGGCGGAGCTGAACATAGCGCCGTCGCGGAAAACGGACCTGCTCATCCATCCTGCGGACGCCCGGCAGGCCAGCCTGCTGGAAACGTGCCGTGAAATGATCATGACGCTGGCCCGCCTAGAATCCCTGCAAATCGGAACGCCATCCGGCGCGCCCAGAGCTTCGGCTTCCGCTGTGGTGCAAGGCTGTCAGGTGATTATGCCACTCAGGGGATCTGTGGATCCGGCAAGCGAACTGGCGCGGCTGGACAGGGAACTGGCAAGAGTGGAAAAAGACATGGCGGCCGCCGACAAAAAACTCCACAATGAAAACTTTGTCAGACGCGCGCCGGAGGAAATTGTGCGGCGCGCGTCTGACAACGCCGCCAGCCTGCGGGACGCCAGAGACAAATTGCTGAGCCTCAGAAAACGCTTTGCCGAGGCGCTTGCTGAGGAGGAATAAACTGTGCTTATTTGATTCTGACAGGGGAGGGATTGAACGATAGTGACCATGGTTTTGTGTAAGATGGGATAAGCTACATTTTACCGGCGTTTTTCCGAAATGCCGCCGGTGAGCGCGCCCGCCGGAACTGCGGCTTGCCGCGGATCCTCCGCCTGCGCGACGTTGCCTGTGCACAGTTCGGCCAGCACAGCAATGTCGGCCGGCAGGAAATCCATATTTTTCGCCTCGGCCGGATTGACCCAGTGGAGATTTTGTCCTTCCAGCGGGGCTGGTTCCTTCAGGAAGGCCCGCACGTGAAAAAAATGCAGACGGACTTCCACGGCGTGCCTGGCATAAAAGTGCGTGAAAATTTTCCAGAATTCCGCCTTCTGGACAAAAATGCCCAATTCCTCTTCCAGTTCCCGACACAGAGCCGAGTAAGGGCTTTCTCCCTCTTCGATTTTGCCGCCGGGAAACTCCCAATACCCCGCAAGCGGCATCTGCCTTGGGCGTTTCGACGCGAGAAAACAATCGCCCCGCCAGACAATGCCCACCGCCACTTCCATCTGCGCTGCCATTATTTCTCCGCAGTTTGCGCCCCGGCGGACATATCTTCCCAGCGGATCTGGCCTGTCAGCCAATCCGGTATTCCGATTTTTCCCGTCAAAATATTCAGCAGATAGGCGCAGCCGGTGCGCGGATCAAATATCTGCACCTCCGGAATGGCTATGATCCGCGTCCCCAACAGTGGAAGCCCATTCAAGGAAATAGCGTTTTTCACGCCTTCAAAGGCCATCACGGCGTTGGTCAGACGGACGAAAATTCCACAGGAACGGGCGGTGCTGGTCCAGTTGCGCAAACCCTCCCACACTTCCGGACGATAGTTTCTGTCACGTCCCGGATAGGCCAGGGCCGCGAAATGGCGTGACCTCAACGTTCCGTAGTCTATCTCTTCCAGAGGGATTCCCTCTGTCCCCAGCCTCCCGACCTCCTCCAGGGTCAGGCCATTGTCATGGATAAAGGTACTCACAACCGCGCTTCCCGAGGAGGCGGGCCCGATAATCATGCGAATGCCAAGACATGCCGTTACGCGGCCTGTCACCAGATTGGCTTCAGAATCAGTGGTACCCAGGAAAACCAGCCTGACGCCGGACAGTTCCTTTTCGAGCCAGGGACCGTCGCGTCTGGTAATCTTTTTTTGATGCGCCGTCACCTCGCATTCGGGGTTGAGGGCGAGGATGTGTTTTTTCCAGCACTCCACTTTTGGCAAATCGGCATGCGCCGGATAAAAAGGCAATCTGTTGAGGTTGGTAAGGTCAATTGTATCCGGGTCGATAATGACAAATTTTGTAAATCCCGCGCGCACCAGCAGATCAATCACCGCCCCGTTGCCACCGGTGCCTATGACGGCAAGTTTTGTTGCGGCCATTGCGGCGTGTGTTTCCGGATTGAAATTTATGTATCCTTCCTGACGCGATATCAGGGCGTCCCACATGCGCATGTACCCCTCCGGTAACGGTAAAGAAACGGAATCCAGGGCCGCGCGAAACCTGTGAGAGCGCCATCCGCTCTGCCGGCTGGCGCGGTTATGTTTGCGGATTGCCCGCGGGCTTGACGACGCAGGAGAGTATCGGGCAAACGCGTGGAAGCAAGTCTGTGGACATGGAACGCCGCCTTGGGCAAGCTCTCTCTGAAGTATTTTTTGTTTTCAAGAAAGTTGGACTTTTTGAATCCGAAGGGACAACCATCTGGCGGAGAGGGAGGGATTCGAACCCTCGGTAGAGCTTTAAGGCCCTACACTCGCTTAGCAGGCGAGCTCCTTCGGCCGGCTCGGACACCTCTCCATTCTGTATCTTCAGCGCAGGTTATAATATTAGCCCAGAGGCCTCGTCACTGTCAAGCGCGTTTCAGGCCTGCTGTCGAGAGCACACACTCCCGGTACTGTCACAATCGCTAAGTTGAAATACTCCTGAGTTCGTTGTATGCTTTCTCCTGAGGGGACAAGCGGCAAAACAGGTTACATGACTGTACTGCGAGGAAATGATGGGCAACGAACCGGACAAAGTCATCTATTCCATGATTCGCGTTTCCAAGCGCCACGGACAGAAGGAAGTGCTCAAGGATATTTCCCTCTCCTATTTTTACGGGGCGAAAATCGGCGTTCTGGGTATGAACGGCGCCGGGAAATCATCGCTCCTGAAAATTCTTGCCGGCGTGGATCAGGCTTTTGACGGAAAAACCGTTCTCGCGCCGGGGTACTGCATCGGCTATCTGGAGCAGGAACCGCTCGCGTCTGAAAAACGCACTGTACGTGAGGTTGTGGAAGAAGGCGTCAGGGCTCTCACGGCCATCGCCAAGGAATTTGAAGCCATCAACGCCCGCTTTGCCGAGCCGATGGAACCAGGGGAAATGGACGCCCTGATAGCCAGACAGGCCGAAGTGCAGGAATTGATGGACGCCAAAAACGTCTGGGATTTGGACGCGCGGCTGGAAATGGCCATGGACGCCTTGCGTTGTCCGCCGGCGGACATGCCCGTTGATCGCGTCTCCGGCGGCGAGCGCCGCCGCGTGGCCCTGTGCCGGCTTTTGTTGCAGAACCCGGATATACTGTTGCTGGACGAGCCGACCAACCACCTTGACGCCGAATCCGTGGCCTGGCTTGAACGCTATCTCTCCATCTTTCCCGGCACCGTCATTGCCGTGACCCACGACAGGTATTTTCTGGACAATGTCGCCGGCTGGATACTGGAACTGGACAGAGGCAGGGGAATCCCCTGGAAGGGCAACTATTCCTCCTGGCTGGAGCAGAAACAGAAACGCCTTGCCGGCGAGGAGAAAACGGAAGCCGAACGCCGGAAAACGCTGGCCCGCGAGCTGGAGTGGATACGCATGTCGCCCAAGGGCCGTCACGCCAAGGGCAAGGCGAGGCTCAACGCCTATGAGGCCATGCTTTCCCACGAAAGCGAAAAACGGGCGTCCGACCTGGAGATATATATTCCGCCCGGCCCGCGCCTGGGAAAAATCGTCATTGAATTGTCCGGCGTAACCAAGAAACTTGGGGAAAAACTGCTTATGGA